>NZ_JBQCWZ010000015.1:0-46442 GCF_051956895.1 Neisseria sp. P0021.S006 | reverse complement strand
CGAATCGAATTATACAGTACATTTAGCAAATGTCAACTAAAATTATCGAAAATTCTAACTAACTGTGTTATACTGTCTGCTTCGTTTTCTTCACCGCGTCAGCAGCGAAGAACCGAACTATACGCCTACCTACAAAACCAGTCAACACATTTCACAAAATTATTTTCTGAAATTTAATCACTTCCCTGTTTTAACAGGGTTTTTATTTCTAAAAAAATACTATCAAACTCCCACACTATCCATACATACAAAAAAATACAAACTAAAGGCCGTCTGAAATGCTCTTTCAGACGGCCTTTTTTTATGGTTTCTATTTATCCAATACGTTGAAGGACAATTTCTAGGACAAATTTACTGCCCACATAGGCAAAAATCAGACTGACAAATCCGACAATAGTCCAAACGGCGGCTTTCTTGCCGCGCCATGCGGTCATGCTGTGTTTCAACAATAATGCGCCATAAATCAGCCACGACATAATACTGAAGATGGTTTTATGCGTGAAGGTCATGGGTTTGCCGAAAATGGCTTCGGCAAAAAACGTCCCGCTGATAACTGAATAGGTCAATAAAACGAATCCTGCCCACATACCTTGGAACATAAGTTTTTCCAAACTCAATAATGGCGGCAAGAAACTAACTAATGCGGAAAAACGGCGTTTGTGCAGATTGCGGTCGAGCAAAAGGATCAGGATGGCAAATAAGGTAACGATGCCAAACAATCCGTATGCGAGCAATGATGATGCAATGTGCGATAGCGGCAATAAGTCTACAATTTGACGACCTGTGAAATCTCCCGGGAAAAGGAAACCCAGCAATAAGGTCAATGCAGCACAGGGATACAATAAGAGTTGCACACCGCGCAGACAATAAAAGAAGCTGCCCAGGCAGTACATCATCAGCATCAGCCAAACTATCAGACTGAGAGAATAACCAAAACCGGTAATCAATACCCTATCCTGCAATACAGGGAACATTAATGCTGCGCCATGTACCAATAATGCGCCACTCAAAATCAGCAGCTCGGTTTTCAGCGGGTAAGACTTATTATTGTGCTTTTTATGTTGCAACCAGGAAAATACGCCCAATCCGGCATACACCAGCATAAGGCAGATTAAGACAATCGGCATAAATATCTTTCTCAATAGACGTGTGAACACTAGACGGACACCCGGCAGGGTTTCAGACGGCCTTGGTGTCGTGTTTGTGTTCTTGAAGCATAACTTCGGACTATCGTGTAAAATAATCCGAATTTTATTTTAACAAAGAATGCCCTGTATTGGGCAGCTATTCTCATTATCAAGGATAAGTATGTTAGACAACCTGACCAACCGCTTCAGCAAGGTACTTAAAAATATTCGCGGCCAATCAACACTGACCGAAGACAATATTAAAGAAGCCTTGCGCGAGGTTCGTCTTGCCCTGCTGGAAGCCGACGTTGCATTGCCCGTCGTTAAAGAATTCGTCAACACAGTCAAAGAACAGGCCCTTGGTCAAGAAGTCGTCGGCAGTCTGACACCTGACCAAGCCTTTATTGGTGTGGTCAACCAAGCCTTAGTCGAGCTGATGGGCAAGGAAAACAAAACACTGGATTTATCGGTTTCACCGCCTGCCATCGTTTTAATGGCCGGTTTGCAGGGTGCCGGTAAGACAACAACCGTCGGCAAACTCGCCCGCCTGCTGAAAAACGATCAGAAGAAAAAAGTTTTGGTGGTATCTGCCGACGTTTACCGCCCTGCCGCGATTGAACAGCTGCGCCTATTGGCCGAACAGGTCGGCGTGGACTTTTTCCCATCCGATACCAACCAAAAACCGGTTGAGATTGCAACTGCCGCCGTCGATTACGCCAAAAAACATTTTTACGATGTATTGATGGTCGATACCGCCGGCCGCCTGGCAATCGATGAAGAAATGATGAACGAAATCAAAGCGCTTCATGCTGCGGTTAACCCGGTTGAAACTTTGTTCGTCATCGATGCCATGTTAGGTCAGGATGCTGTGAACACTGCTCAGGCATTTAATGAAGCCCTGCCGCTGACCGGTGTCGTATTGACCAAGATGGACGGCGACTCGCGCGGCGGTGCGGCATTGTCCGTACGCCATGTAACCGGCAAACCGATTAAATTTATCGGTGTCGGCGAGAAAATCAACGGCCTCGAACCTTTCCACCCCGACCGTCTTGCCAGCCGTATCCTCGGCATGGGCGACGTATTGACCCTGATTGAAGACGTTCAAAAAGGTATTGATGAAGAAGCCGCCGCCAAAATGGCAAAAAAGCTGCAAAAAGGCAAAGGCTTCGACCTCAATGACTTTAAAGAACAAATCCAACAGATGCGCAATATGGGCGGCTTGGAAAACCTGATGTCGAAAATGCCGGGCGAACTGGGTCAAATATCGAAACAAATCCCCGAAGGCACGGCTGAAAAAGCGATGGGCAAAGTAGAAGCCATCATCAACTCGATGACTCCAAAAGAACGCGCTAACCCTGCCCTGCTCAAAGCCAGCCGCAAACGCCGTATTGCAATGGGCGCGGGTACGACCGTGCAGGAAGTGAACAAATTGCTCAAGCAGTTTGAACAAATGCAACAGATGATGAAGATGTTCAGCGGCAACGGTTTGGGCAAACTGATGCGCTTGGCCAAAGGTATGAAGGGAATGAAAGGCATGTTCCCGGGTTTGTAAGCTAATTTGACAGTAAACGCCGTCTGAAAAGTTTCAGACGGCGTTTTTATTTTTACTCTAGCAAGAATTACTATTCACATATAACTATGAAATCTATTCCTTTTAAGGATTTTCATAGCGTACCGATGCCTCTTCCAACATTTCCCATTGGCCACCACTACCATGGTAGGTTTCGGCACCAAGCCTGAAAACGGCATTGCAGTGCGTACATTGAAAATAATGTACCACGAAATCGTTCCAACCATATATGTCACGATTACCCTGAGAATCAGTATGGGTAATGTAACCGCTATTGGCAATGGTTTTAGCAAAATCAAGGCTGGGACCATAAACTTTGGCGTAGGCTGGGGTAATGTCGATGAGCGTGCCGTCTGCTAAACGATCAGAGGCTCGCAGTAACATTTGCGATAATTCTTTCGGAACCCTGATACGAACGGTAGGTCGCAGGTCAGAACAGTAATCACACATTGTTTGGATCTTTCAGCATAGTAAAGGAAAACGAAGTGGAAGGAGCGCGAAATCCTTGCTTATTCAATCCTCAACTTATTGCGGCTTTTTCTGCTCTTCGCGTACTTTGTCCACCAACTGGTCAATCGTGGTCATGCCGGACTGCCAGTCTTTAAATTCGACTTGGTATTTGCCACCAACGATCACAGTCGGTGTGCCGCTGATTTGGAATTTATTGGTCAATTCTTCCATTTGGGCCGCACGTGCTTGGCTTTCGGGCGCTTCAAATGCAGCCAATACTTTTTTGCCGTCAAACGCGGTTTGCTCAGACAACCATTTTTTCAGGGTATCGGTATCGGCCAAGTTGATTTTTTGGTTAACCATCGCATCGAAAATATGGCTGTTGGCTTTATCTGATTCACCGGCCATTTCCACTGCGGCCGCCAAACGTGCCAAAGGTTTCATTTCATCACCCCACACAACATGCTCCCGGCGCATATAGGTATCGTCTTTAAACGTTTTGATGTGCTCGCTCAAAACCGGCTCAAGATGGGCGCAATGCGGGCAGAAGTAGCCGAAGAATTCCAATACTTCGATTTTGCCGGCCTGCTGTTGCGGAATCGGATTGGACAATACGGTGTAATTGACACCTTCGGTCAATGCGGCAGGGGCTGCCGGAGCGGATGTGTTGCTTTGGGCGCTGTCTGCCGGAACGCTGGTTTCCGCCTGTTTGCCGCAAGCGGCCAATGCCAACAGGGTCAATGAAGTCAAGGCTAAGGTTTTCAGTTTCATAGGTATCTCTTTACATTCAAATCAATGGGCGGATTTTATGGCATTTCGTTGGAGGTGTGTTCGATTTGAGTGAAAAAATGTGTTTAGTTTTATTTCAACCTTTATAAAGGCCGTCTGAAATATGGCTTAGATCATAGCCTTATTTTCAGACGGCCTTTGCCTGATTTCATCAGAAACGGTAATTTACCCGGGCGGTATAGCCACGCGGATTACCCGGCATGGCGTCCGAACGCCAATATTTTTGATTGAGCAGATTGGCTGCGGCAAAGGTAACGTTGACGTTTTTATGGTTCCAGCCGAGCATGGCATCAACTCGGGCAAAGCCGGGAAGCGTGGTAACTTCTTTGTTTCTTGAATCGTAGCCGTAGCGTTTGCCCGTACCGGTTACGCCGATTTCGCCATAGAGGTTTTCGGTTGGGGTGTAACGGAAAAACAGGTTGCCGGTAACGTTGCTGGTGTTATTCAAATGAATGCCCACTCGGTCGGGATTGTCTTTGTCTTCAACGACTTTCGCCTGCATCACGCCCAACGAACCGCGCAGATAGAGTTTTTTGGGAATGATTTGCCCGATGGCGGACAATTCCACGCCACGCGAACGGTGTTTACCGCCGACTGCCCAAGTGTAGGGATCATTTTGCGCGTCGGGGCGGTAGCGGATATTGAAGCGTTCTATTTGGTAGGCAGACAACGTAGTGCTGAGGCGGTCGTCTAGCCAACTGCTTTTAACGCCGGTTTCGTATTGGCGGGTGTACTCGGGGTCGGCGTTGAACACGGCGGAAGACGACGTATCGATGCTCAAATAGCCGCGTCCGCCATAAGGTGCGAAGCCTTTGTTATACGAGGCGTAGAGCGTGTGGGCAGGCGTTGCGTTCCACACTGCGCCGATGTTGGGGCTGAATGAGTGACCGCTGTATTGGCGGCGGCTGCCGGTGAGTTTGTTTTCTGAATTGAAGGTGTACTTGTCGTAACGGCCGCCGAGGACGAATTTCAAATCGGGCGTGGCGGAGAAGATGTTTTGCACAAAGATGCCGTAGGAGTCGGCTTTGTGGCGGTTTTCGGTCAGTACGGGCTGCAATCTACCCGAAGCCGGCCAGCTTGCGCGGTCGTAAGGGTCGATGGAGGCAGTAAAGGCGCGGCTGTAACCCAATGTCGGGTTGCGGTGTTCGCGGCTGTAATCCATGCCTACGGTCAGGTGGTTTTCAAAACGGCCGATGTTGTAGTCGCCGTTGAGCGTGAAATTGGACGACAGGGTTTTGTTGTCGGTCTGCTGCCAGGCGTAGTTGCGTTTGATTCGGCTGCCGTTTTCGCTGCCTGCATGAAAATGGTCGAAATCCTGCGCCGCCGTGCGGTGGGCAAGCTGCCATTGGGCGCGCCATTTGTCATTGAAGGCGTATTCAAGGTCGGAACGCCAAACTTGCAGCTTGTCTTTCACAAAATCGTTCGGGTGGGCAAAGCCCATGCGGTAAGGCAGTCCGAAGCGGTCGTACACGGACTTGGTCGGGCTGCGGTCGGGCGTGCGCTCCACATTGTCGTAGGTATATTGTCCCGTCCATTTCAAGCCGTTGTCGAGTTTGACGGTAATGCTGGGCGAAACCATGACATTTTTGCTGTCTATGCCGCTGCGGAACGAATTGGCGCGCCCGACTTCGCCGGTGAGGCGGATGGCGACGTTTTTGTTCAGCACTTCGTTGATGTCCATATTCAGGCTGCGGTTTGCCCACGAGCCGTAAACTGCACCGATGTTGCGGCTTTGTTTGAAGTTGGCGTATTTGCTGACCATGTTGATAACGCCACCGCCGTTGGTGCGGCCGTAAAGGACGGAAGACGGGCCTTTCAGGATTTCCACGCGCTCGATGTTGGCGGTACTGCGACGCACTTGTCCGCTTTCGCGCACGCCGTCGCGGTAAATATCGGATGCATCGGCTTGGAAGCCGCGCAGGAAAATGCTTTCGCCGCGCATATCGTAGGCAGCGTCAATGCCGGCATTGCCTTCGAGGATGGAACTCAAATCGTTCGTACCGTAATTTTTGTTTTTCTGGATATTGAGCGTATCGACGGTTTGCGGCGTTTCTTTGATGAGCTGTCCGTTGCGGGTAACGGCGGCTTCGTCGTAGTTGATGTAGCCCTTGAGTACGCTGGTGTCAGACTGCCCGACCACAGAAACAGTGGGCAAAGTAGCGGTGTAATGTTCACCATTGTCCTGCGTATCGGCGGCAGTAACAGGGAAAGAAGCGATAATCAGCGTGGGTAATAAAGCCAAATGAAATGGTATTTGCATTTTTATACTCAATTTAACGAAACAACCGAATTATATTGTCTCACAAAAGAAATGAGAATAGTTTCTTTTAATTATATTTAACATGATATTTGTAAACAAAGGCCGTCTGAAACACATATCGGTTTCAGACGGCCTCTCTTCTTGATAGGCACTTCTAAACTACTTACTCAACAGCATTTCCTGCATCAGCTTCATGCCCCATTGCCAGCCGCTGAGTGCGCCGTTTAACTGGCCCGAATGCGGCGATTGAAGCAGGCGTGCATGCCAGCGGTCAGCCTGTTCTTGCGCCCAATCGCGTGGCGTGCCGTTTGTTTCGGCGATGACCAACGCCGTACGGCAAGGACAGCGGACACGTTGGAACGTATGGATTTCGTCCTTGGGAAAAGCTTCGGGACGCGGCGAGACCAAAATAATATTGGTCAGGCGTTTTTGCGTCAGGATGTCGGCTTGGTACAGCCATGCTAAAAATGCGGACACGCCGGCACCATGAGCCACGACGGCAATATTTCTGCTGACGATATGGTCGAAGGCCGTCTGAATAGCGTGTTGCCATTCGGAAATGGTTTGCCGACTATCGGCTTCGGCAGTTTGAACAATCGGATAGCTGACCGCCCAGCGATCTATCCACATTTCCGCTTCATCCGCATCGCGTATCAGAAACAGTGCCATTTCTTCGAGTTCGAAGCTCTGCATTTCAGACGGCCTATTTGAGCAAGTCGTTGAGTGTAAATGCAATCAGCAATGCGGCTGGCACGCTGAGGATGGCACAAGTCGCCAAACAAAGTACGATGTTGGCAATCAGCCGCCAACCCTTCCAAGCAAAACATTTGGCCGCAATCAGCAGGCAAGGCAGAGAAAACAGCAGCCATACCAACGCCCACGTCGGATTGGCCTTGGTCGGCGCAACCCAACCGGACATCCGTGCCAACATAAACACCGCCCACACCAGCATGGGCAATACAAATGCCGCCACGACCCACGCCGCACCTACGCCAGTCTTGCCGTTTATATTCCAATCATATTTACCAAAAACCTTATTCGGCAACATAGTCATACTCCACAACTAACGGGGCGTGATCTGAGAATTTTTCATCTTTATAAACGTGTGCGGAAACGGCCTTGGCGGCCAACTCCGGCGTCACCATCTGATAATCGATACGCCACCCGACATCTTTCGCATACGCTTGTCCGCGGTTACTCCACCAGGTATAGCCCGGCACATCGGGATAAAGTGTGCGCCACATATCCGTCCAACCGAGTTTGTGGATGACTTTGCCTATCCATTCGCGCTCTTCTGGCAAGAAGCCCGAATTTTTCTGATTGCCCTTCCAGTTTTTCAAGTCGATGTTTTGGTGGGCAATGTTCCAGTCGCCGCAGACGACGATATCGCGCCCTTCGTTTTTCATGGCTTCGAGCATGGGATAGAACGCGTCCAAAAAGCGGTATTTCACTTGTTGGCGCTCTTCCGCGCTGCTGCCGCTGGGCAGATACAGCGAAATTACCGACAACTTGCCGAAATCGCAACGGACAAAACGGCCTTCCCTGTCGAATTCTTCAATGCCCATGCCGATTTGCACATTGTCGGGTTTGCGTTTACTGTACACCGCCACGCCGCTGTAACCGCGCTTTTCGGCGCAATGCCAGTAGCCGTGCATACCGTGCGGATTCTTCATATCGTCTGACAGGTCGGCTTCTTGAGCTTTCAGTTCCTGCACGCAGACAATGTCCGCGCCCGATGCGGCGATGTATTCATAAAAACCTTTTTTATAGGCGGAGCGGATGCCGTTGACGTTGGCAGAGATGATTTTCAACATAAGATTTGAGTAATTTTTAAAAACGGATAATAGGATTGGAGTTTTCAGACGGCCTGCAAGTCATAAACAAATACTTTGGAATTGCGGCCGTTGGCATTGTATTCCTGCCGGCGTTCGGCAGGCAGGTCATCGGCTAAGGCCGTCTGAAAGCCTCGTTCGACAAACCATTCGCCCGTATGCGTGGATAAGGCGAAGAGCGTTTTAATATTTAAGGCGCGTGCTTTTTGAAACAGATGTTCCAACAGCAATTCGCCGTAGCCGCCATCACGCGCTTCGGGCGACACCACCAGGCAGGCCAATTCGCCGCAGTCCGGTTCGGAAAAGGTTTTCAACGCCACGCAGCCGTAAATGTTTTGATCGTGTTCCAATACGGAAAAACTAGAAATATGGTTTTCCAAATACTCGCGGCTGCGGTGTAACAAGATGCCTTGTTCCGCCAACGGACGGATTAAGGCGATGATGTGCGGAATGTCGTCGCTGCGTGCCTGACGGATGGAAACAAACGGCTCACGGGCAATAGATGTACCGCTGCCCTCGCGGGTAAACAGCTCGCGCAACAGGCTGCCGTCTTCACGGCCGTTGAGAATCTGCACCCGCGATACGCCGTTTTCCAACGCACCTACCGCTGCATGCAACAAATCGGCCGGCGCATCGGGATTATCGTGTATCAGCTCCTGCACTTCACCGACAGACAAAGTATTGGCCAAAGAGCCGTCGGCACGACGGATACCGGCTTCTTCGGTCAAGAAAACCAGCTTCTCCGCCTGCAAAGCCATTGCCACTTCCTGAGCGGTTTCACACATACTCAGATTGAAGGTTTTGCCGCTGTACGAATGCCCCAAAGGGCTGATCAGCACCACGGCGCCGCCATCTAAGCGCAAACGGATTTCTTCTGCGTCGATTTTGCGGACGGTACCGGTATAGCCCATGTCCACACCGTCGATAACGCCCAACGGACGGGCGGTAATAAAGTTGCCGCACGCGATAACCGGCGGCTTGCTCCGTTGCGGTGCGGATACGCTGCTGAACAAGGCGGCTTCGACATCGCTGCGGATAATCCCCGCCACCTGCTTCACTTCCATCAAAGTTGCTTCATCGGTAATTCGTCGGCTGCCGCTGTATTTCGGAACAAAATCCCGACCCGAAGCCAATTTGTCGAGCAAATGCCGCGAACCATGTACCAAGACCAAACGCAAGCCCAAGCTGGCCAACAGGTTCAAATCTGCGGCCAAACGAATCAGGGTTTCGCCTTCCAACAAGCTGTCGGTCACGCCGACCACCATGGTTTTGCCGCGCAAATATTGTATATAGGGCGCGGCCTCGCGAAAGCTGGCAACAAAATGGGCGATGGCACTCATAGCAGGGCAAGATAAAAGAGTTGCATAATCAAAACCGTCAGCGCAATCAGCGATGCCAACGTCCAGTTGAAACCGTCCTTGCGCGTTTTGACCGCCGCCTGCTCTTCCGCCTTAGGCTCTTCCTTGATCGCGCTGTTGAGCAAATTGGAAATTTCTTTGCGCGAGAGTTTGGAATGCTTGAGGATTTGCGCGCCGATGTTATGCACGAGGCGCACATCCGTTACCGCCACAGGCAGATGAGCCGGATCGGCCGGCAGGTTGCCCGACAGATAATCCTTGGCCTTAAACATCCCCGAACAACGCGTGCAGACCACGAAACCCTGCGCCACGTTCAACTGGGCATCTTTCACCCAATGTGGTGTTTTACAATGAGGACAAGAACAAGCAGGCATGAGTATTTTCCGTAAGTGTATTGAATCAAAAATATATATTTTAGCTAATGTTTCAGGCCGTCTGAAACAGTTTTCAGACGACCTGAGCATGATGTTATGGTTTAAACCGCGCCGTAACGTTCGCGATAGGCTTTGACCGGCTCGAAGAAGCCGCCAAATTCGGCATTGTTTTGCAAGAGCGTGAACAAGTCATTCAGGTTGGCAATCGAAACCACCGGCAGGCCGTATTGTTTTTCGACTTCCTGCACCGCCGACAATTCGCCCGTGCCTTTTTCCATGCGGTCGAGCGCAATAGCCACTGCGGCAGGCGTTGCGCCTTCGGCCTCAATCAGTTTGACCGACTCGCGCACGGATGTACCGGCGGAAATCACATCATCGATAATCAGCACGCGGCCTTTCAAAGGCGCACCCACCAACACGCCGCCCTCGCCGTGGTCTTTGGCTTCTTTGCGGTTGTAGGCAAACGGTACGTTTACGCCTTTTTCCGCCAACATCATCGCTGTTGCCGCCGCCAAAATAATGCCTTTATAGGCTGGGCCGAACAGCATATCGAATTTCACGCCGCTGGCAATAATGGCCTCGGCGTAAAACTTCGCCAGCTGCAAAGTCGATGCGCCGTCATTGAACAAACCGGCATTGAAAAAATAAGGCGACTGACGGCCGGCCTTGGTCGTAAATTCGCCGAATTTCAACACATTTTGTGCCAAAGCGAATTTGAGGAAGTCTTGACGGAAATCGGACATTTGGGTTCTCCCGAAAGATGTTGATTTATCAAAGAAACGATTATAAAGGATTCATGCGGAAAAATCAGGCCGTCTGAAAGCAGGTTCAACCCCGCGTTAAACCGACAAGGCGGCATTGCCTTCTTATCCCTGCACTCAAAGCGGATTATTCCCGATGATACGGATGGTTGTGCAAAATCGAAACGGCGCGATAAAGCTGCTCGGTCAGCAAAACGCGCACCATACCGTGCGGCAAGGTCAGGCTGGAAAGGCGCATCATCATATTTGCCTGCTGTTTCAAACGGTCGGTCATGCCGTCTGCGCCGCCGATAATAAAGCAGACGTGTTCGCCGTTTTGCTGCCAGCTTTTCAAATGTTGCGCCAATTCGACCGAAGTCGGCGCTTTGCCGCGCTCGTCCAATACCACCAAAAACGCGCCCTGCGGTATGGCTTCCAGCAGGCGTTTTTCTTCAGCCGCCATGCCCTGAGCCGCATTCACACCCGCGCCGCGTTTCTCTGGCTTGATTTCTTTCAGCGCATAATTAACATCGCGCCCGAAGCGTTTGGCGTACTCGCCGACGGCTTCATCCACCCAACGCGGCATTTTCGTGCCGACAGCCAAGACGGTGATATTCATGGGGTATCCTTTTGTATCGTTGTCGGTTGGATATTATGGTCAAGCAAGCCCTTAACCTTTTCAAACCATGAGCCAATACCCATGCAACCGACTGAAAATAAAAGGCCGTCTGAAAGCCGAATGTATCCCGTTCGACTGTTTCAGACGGCCTTTCAATGATTAGCAGTGAACCAGTGTACCTTCGTTTTCGCCGGTTACCACGCGTTTGAGCGAGCCTTCTTTAGCAATACCGAATACCACGATATTGAGCTTGCGTTCGCGGCAGAGGGCAAAAGCAGTGGCATCCATCACTTTGAGGTTTTTCAACAAGGCTTCGTCAAAAGTAATGGTTTCGTAGCGTGTTGCAGATGGGTCTTTTTTCGGGTCTGCGGTGTACACGCCGTCGACGTTGGTGGCTTTGAGCATCACGTCGCAGTTCATTTCCGCGCCGCGTAATGCAGCGGCAGTGTCGGTCGTGAAGAATGGGTTACCGGTACCGGCGGCGAAAATCACAACTTTGCCTTCTTCCAAATATTGAATGGCTTTAGGACGGGCGTAAGTTTCAGCGATTTGCTGCATAGACAGTGCGGATTGTACGCGCGCTTTGATGCCCAAAGTTTCAAATGCGTCTTTGAGTGCCAACGCGTTCATCACGGTTGCCATCATGCCCATGTAGTCGGCAGTGGCGCGGTCCATGCTGCCTGCTTGGGCGGATACGCCGCGGAAAATGTTACCGCCGCCGACAACGATACCGACTTGCACGCCCATTCTCACGATTTCGGCAATTTCGCCGACAGTTTGAACGATGGTATCGTGATTGATGCCGAATGGATCAGAGCCCATCAGGGATTCGCCGGAGAGTTTCAGTAATACGCGTTTGTATTTGATTTGCTGTGTCATGGGATACCTTGCTTTCTTGAATGTCGTCGGTCGGAGTTCGGGCCGTCTGAATTTTCAAACGGTCGGATTACAATGATATGGTGTGTCGTTCTATTATTGTTTTGTTTTCAGACGGCCTTTATATTCAGCCGTCTTAAAATAGGTACCGTAAACGGTTTTCTCAAAAAAAAGCACCCTGATTCGTTTGGAATCTAGGTGCTTTCTTTTTCATAAGTGCCTTACACTTTAGCAGCGGCAGCAACTTCGGCTGCGTAGTCAACAACGGCTTTCTCGATACCGTCGCCTACTTTGTAGCGTACGAAGCTAACCACTTCAGTGCCGTTTTCTTTAGCGAATTGGGCAACAGTTTGGTCAGGGTTCATCACGAATGCTTGGCCGTTCAGAGTGATTTCAGCCAAGAATTTGCGAATACGGCCTTCAACCATTTTAGCGGCGATGTCGGCAGGTTTGCCGGAAGCGATAGCTTGTTCGGTGTAGATGTGGCGTTCTTTTTCAACGGTTTCAGCATCTACTTCGGCTTCGCTTACGCATTGTGGTTTAGCGGCAACGATGTGCATACCGATTTTGCGTGCTACGTCTTCAGAGCCTTTGTACTCAACCAATACGCCTTCGGTAGCCAAAGCACCGTGGATGTAGGCAACCAGTTGGTTGGCAGTGTCGATCACTTGGAAGCGGCGAACAGACATGTTCTCGCCCAATTTAGCGATGATGGCTTTGCGTTCTGCTTCAACCAGTTCGCTCAGTTCTTCAACAGAAGCCGGTTTTTTCTCGGCAGCAGTTTTAGCAACGAAGTTGGCAAATTCTACGAAGCCGGCGTCTTTAGCAACGAAGTCGGTTTCGCAGTTTACTTCAACCAATGCGCCGACATTGCCGTTGATCGCGTAAGCCAATACGCCTTCGGCAGCAGTACGGCCAGCCAGTTTACCGGCTTTCGCACCAGATTTAATACGCAGGATTTCTTCGGCTTTGTCGAAGTTGCCTTCAGCTTCAACCAAGGCTTTTTTGCATTCCATCATGCCCAGGCCGGTAGCGGCGCGCAGGTCGGCAACCATTTTTGCAGTAATTTCTGCCATTTTGAATCTCCTAGATTTTTGGGAACACGGCCATTGCCGTGTTTGGAAATAGTGGCCGTCTGAAACGGATTTCAGAACGGGATTTGAGAAAAGGGGCATAACGCCCCTCTTCTGTGTACCGAATTATTCGGCAGCAGCTTCTTGGGCAGCGGCTACAGTTTCTTGCAGCGCTTGGTTTTTGCCTTCCAAAACTGCGTCAGCGATGCCGCGGCAGTACAGGCGGATGGCTTTAGCGGAGTCATCGTTACCAGGGATAACGTATTTCACGCCGTCAGGGCTGTTGTTGGTATCGACTACGGCGATAACAGGGATGCCCAATTTTTCAGCCTCAACCAGAGTACCTTTTTGGTAGCCGGTATCGATAACGAAAATCGCGTCAGGCAGGCCTTTCATGTTTTTGATACCGCCCAAAGAACGTTCCAGTTTTTCAACGTCGCGTTGCATTTCCAGAATTTCTTTTTTGTTGAAACCGCCTTCAGCAGCGTTTTCCAGGGCAGCAGTTTTTTCTTCCAGGCGTTTGATGGATTGCTTAACGGTTTTGTAGTTAGTCAGCATACCACCCAACCAGCGGTAATCAACGAAAGGCATACCGGCACGGGTAGCTTCTTCGCGGATAATGTCGCGGGCTTGGCGTTTGGTACCTACGAACAATACTGTACCTTTGTTGGCAACCAGACGACGTACGGCTTCTTGCGCCTCTTGGAACATCGGCAGGGTTTTTTCCAAGTTTACGATATGGATTTTGTTGCGCGCACCGAAAATGTATTGGGCCATTTTCGGGTTCCAGAAACGGGTTTGGTGACCGAAGTGAACACCGGCTTCAATCATCTGACGCATAGTAATTTGAGACATGTTATTTCCTTGAAAGGGTTAAAGAGCACACATTCAATCGCATAGAACTTGATAGGCGGCGCCTATTGTCAAGCACCCTTCGGCGAAAGTGGGCATAAGTTTTAAAAAAATAAAAGCGTGTTTCCCAAATGGAAAACTGACGGATTATAGCGGATAAGAGGCCGTCTGAAAAGGGATTTCATACCTTTCCGTCCTGTTTTTCATCCGTCTGTACCGCCTTTTGGCGGGCCGCTTCAAACTCCGCCTGCTCCTGCCGTTTCATCCGGCGGTTGCGGCGGCGGATGGTCACGACGAAGACCGTGAACACGGTGGGCAACACTGCCCAAAAAACCAAATAAATCAACGCGCGCGCAATACTCGGCTGCGCGGCGGAAAACATCACGGCAACAAAAAGATAGCCGATGGCGACAATGTGCCACATCGTGTGCGTCCTGTTTGAATGTTAACAAAATCGTTATAATCGCAACATTCTACCGCAATCCCGAAAGGCCGTCTGAAAATGAGGAATCCCGAAAAATCGGCACTACGCAAACAGTTCCGCCGCGCACGCGCCCAAATGAGCGCCGCCGAGCGAAACGCCGCCACCGAAACCATCAACCGCCTGCTCAAGCCCTACATTAAAAAAGGACGGAAAATAGGCGTGTATTGGCCGATGGGCAAGGAATTGCGATTGGACGGCTTTGTCCGTGCCGCACAAAAACGCGGCGCAAAACTCTACCTGCCCTATATCGAACCGAACACGCGGCGGATGTGGTTCACCCCCTACCCTGCCGACGGCGCCAAACAAGAACGCAAACGCGGCCGCGCCAAATTGCATGTCCCCCAATTCACCGGCAAAAAAATCCGCGTCCACCAACTCAGCCTGCTGCTGGTCCCCATCGTCGGCATCGACAAACGCGGCTACCGCCTTGGACAAGCCGGCGGCTATTACGACGCCACCCTCTCCGCCATGAAATACCGCCTGCAAACCCGAACACTGGGCGTAGGCTTCGGCTGCCAACTGACCGACACACTGCCGCGCGAACCGCACGACCTGCCGTTGGACGGGTTTGTATCGGAGTCGGGCGTGCTGGTGTTCAAACATCATTAATCAATAGCTTTCAGACGACCTCAAAAAAGCCGTCCGTTAAGACACTATAAAAGATCGTCTGAAAAATCAAACCATCAAATACAAAGGAAACCACATGGCTGATTTTTCATCCGCTCCCGTTTTGTCCTTCGATCGCGTCCGTCTCGAACCTTTAACAACGGCACACGAAGCCGGTTTGCGCGAAGCAGTTTGCGACGGCGAAGTTTGGAAGCTGAACGTAACCACCGCGCCCGAACCCCACCAAGTAGCTGACTATATCCGCACCGCCATACAAACCCGCCTCGCCTTTGCCGTCATCGACGAAGACACGGGAAAAATTGTTGGCTCGACTTCGCTTTACCACATCGACCTCGCCATCCCACGCCTCTACATCGGTTTCACATGGTATGCCCTGTCGGCACAGCGCACGCACATTAATACCGCCTGCAAAATCATGTTGCTCGACTACGTTTTCGACACTTTAAACTGCCGTTGCGCCTGCTGGCAGACCGACAACCTCAACACCGCCTCCCAACGCGCCATCGAACGCTTGGGTGCACACCAAGACGGCATCTTGCGCTGCCACAAGCTGCGGAAAGACGGCAGCGTGCGCGATACGGTTGAATACAGCCTGCTGCGTGAGGAATGGCCGCAGGCAAGGGTAAAACTGCTCGAAAAAGCGGCAGCTTATGACGCGTCCTGAAAAAACGTTTTCTTCTTCATTTTTTCATCAGAACACGCCCATCTTGCTGAAAATCCGAACTCTTTAAAAATTAATGAAATAAGGTGCAACACCGTCAATCCCCTGATAAATAAAGGCCGTCTGAACATTTCAGACGGCCTTTATTCGGATTAAACCTTACTTCGCATCTTTAAATCCGCGTTTCAAATGCACCATCAGCAATGCAACGGCGGCAGGCGTTACGCCGGAAATGCGGCTGGCTTGGCCGACGGTTTCGGGTTTGTGCTGGTTGAGCTTTTGCTGCACTTCTGCCGACAAACCTTTGACTTTGCTGTAATCGATATCCTCGGGCAGCTTTAAGGTCTCGATGTCGCGGCGGCTGTCGATTTCTTCGTTTTGGCGGTCGATATAGCCTTGGTATTTGACTTGGATTTCGACTTGTTCGACCACGCTGTCGGCAAGTGCGGTTTCAGGTTGTGCGTCGGGCAGGGTCATCAGTGCGGCGTAGTCGAGGTTCGGGCGGCGCAGGAGGTCGTGCAGATTGGCTTCGCGGCTGAGTTTTTGGCCGAACACGCGGATTTGTTCTTCTTCGGCGAGTTTTTGCGGCGTGTACCACGTTGTTTTCAAACGTTGGATTTCGCGTTCGATGGCTTCGCGTTTTTCGTTGAACATGCGCCATTGCTCTTCACCCACCAAACCGATTTTGTAGCCGTCTTCGGTCAGGCGCATGTCGGCGTTGTCTTCCCTGAGTTGCAGGCGGTATTCGGCGCGGCTGGTGAACATTCGGTAAGGCTCGTTCACGCCTTTGGTGATAAGGTCGTCCACCAATACACCGAGATAGGCTTGTTCGCGGCGCAGCAGGAGCGGGTCTTGTTCGCGGACGTATTGCACGGCGTTCGCGCCTGCAAGCAGGCCTTGTGCGGCGGCTTCTTCGTAGCCGGTTGTGCCGTTGATTTGTCCGGCGAAGAAGAGGCCTTGGATGGTTTTGGTTTCGAGGCTGGCTTTGAGGTTGCGCGGGTCGAAGTAGTCGTATTCGATGGCGTAGCCGGGGCGCAGGATATGGGCTTTTTCCAGACCTTTCATGCTGCGCACGAGCGCAATTTGGATGTCGAACGGCAGGCTGGTGGAGATGCCGTTGGGGTAGTATTCGTTGGTGGTCAGGCCTTCGGGTTCGAGGAAAATCTGGTGGCTGTCTTTGTCGGCGAAGCGGTTGATTTTGTCTTCGATAGACGGGCAGTAGCGCGGGCCGACGCCTTCGATTTTGCCGGTGAACATGGGGCTGCGGTCGAAGCCGCTGCGGATAATTTCGTGTGTTTTCAAATTGGTATGCGTAATCCAGCAGGACACTTGGCGCGGGTGCATTTCGGCGTTGCCGCGCACGGAGAAGACGGGCACGGGCGTGTCGCCGGGCTGTTCGGTCAGCTGGGAGAAATCAATCGTGCGGCCGTCGATGCGCGGCGGCGTGCCGGTTTTCAGACGGCCTTGCGGCAGGTTCAATTCGCGCAAACGGCCGCCCAAGGATTTGGCGGCAGGATCGCCGGCGCGGCCGCCTTCGTAGTTTTCCAAACCGATATGGATTTTGCCGGACAAAAACGTGCCGGCAGTCAACACAACGGCGCGTGCTTTAAACTCCACGCCCATCGCGGTGACCACGCCGCTGATGCGTTCGCCATCAAGCGTTACGTCTTCAACGGCTTGTTGGAAAAGCTCCAGATTTTCTTGGTTTTCCAGCATTTCGCGGATGGCGGCTTTATATAGGATACGGTCTGCCTGCGCGCGCGTGGCTCGCACTGCCGCGCCTTTACTGGCGTTCAAGCGGCGGAACTGGATGCCGGATTTGTCGGTGGCCAACGCCATCGCACCGCCCAATGCGTCGAGTTCGCGCACGAGGTGGCCTTTGCCGATACCGCCGATGGAGGGGTTGCACGACATTTGACCGAGGGTTTCGATGTTGTGTGAAAGCAGCAGGGTTTGCGCACCCATGCGTGCGGCGGCAAGTGCGGCTTCGGTACCGGCATGGCCGCCGCCGACGACAATCACGTCGTAGGTTTTGGGGTAAATCATGTAAGTCATGTTTATGTGTTCTGTAAAGGTTTCAGACGGCCTTTTGTTGATCAGGCCGTCTGAAAAGTGGAATAAAATCTTAAAAAACCAAGCTTAGAAGGTATAGCCTGTTTCCAATTCGTCATCGCCGACCAATTCGACCAGCAACGCATACAGCGGCGCCAAATCGTTGTAACGGCGGGATACGCGGCGCAGGTAGTTCAAGAAGCGCGGGATTTCAGGACGATATTTGTCTTTGCCGTCGCGGTAGTACAGGCGGGCAAAAATACCGGCCACTTTCAAATGGCGTTGTACGCCCATCCATTCAAACCAGCGGTAGAACTCGTCAAACTCGGCAGGCACGGGCAGCTGGGCAGCGCGTGCTTTTTCCCAATAACGGATGACCAAGTCCAATACAAATTCTTCTTCCCATTCGATAAACGCATCGCGCAACAGCGACACCAAATCATAGGAAATCGGGCCGTAAAGCGCGTCTTGGAAGTCCAACACGCCCGGGCGGCCTTTTGCCAACATCAGATTGCGGACGATAAAGTCGCGGTGGACATACACTTTGGGCTGCGCCAACAGGGGCGGCAGCAGCGTATCGACGGTTTGCTGCCACAACTGGCGTTGCTTGAAGGTCAGCTCGCGGCCCAATTCTTTGGCCACAAACCATTCGGGGAACAAGTTAATCTCGCGCAGCATGACTTCGCGGTCGTATTCCGGCAGTTTGCCGGGTTGGCTGGCTTTTTGCAGCTCGATCAGTTCGTCGATGGCTTCGAGCAGCAGGGCTTTGTGGGCGGTTTCACTGTTTTCCTGATTCATGGCAGTCAGGAATGTGGTGTTGCCCAAATCGTTCAACACCATAAAGCCCAACGCTTCATCCACATGAAGCACTTGCGGCACATTGACCATATTAAACAATTTTTGCACTTTCAAATACGGCGCAACACTCATCTTCTCAGGAGGCGCGTCCATACAGATGACGGTTTGGCCGTCTGAAAACGTCGCGCGGAAATAGCGGCGGAAGTCGGCATCGGCTGCCGCAAAGCTCAATTCGAACGGCTGGTTCGGGTAAACAGACTCCAGCCAGTTTTGTAATTCGGTTTGTCGTTGCATAGCGGTATCGCAGAATTTCAGGTTACAATAACCGCTATTCTAACTGGCAAACCGATTTAAGGGGCGATTTTGGCTCGTTTATTTTCACTCAAACCCTTGGTACTCGCCTTAATTATGGGCTTTGGCGCAACAGCCGTGCGCGCGGAAGATGCTTCTGTTCCGCAGGCGGAAGACTATACCCCTGCCCACACCGCCGAATCCAAACCGGCAAAAACCGGCCAAAGCGAAGCCGATCCGCTTTCCTTGGGCAGCACTTGCCTGTTTTGCGACCACGAAGATGCCAAGCCGGCCGAAACCGCCGAAATCAAACGCAGCGGCGAGCCAGCCCTGCCTGCCGATTACACCCGCGTCAACGCCGATAAAATAGAAGGTCAGACCCAAGTCGGCGTCCGTGCCGAAGGCGACGTCATTGTCGAGCGCAATGCCGATGTTCTCAACGCCGATTGGGCGCAATACGACCAAGCCACCGATACCGTTACCGCCGGCGACCGCTTTACCCTGTATCAAAACGGTTCGACCGTATCCGGCGACCAATTGGTTTACAACCTCAAAAACCAAACCGGTTCCGGCACCGCCGTGCGCCTCAATACTGAACAAGGCGGCCGCCGCCTTCAAAGTGTCAGCGAAAAAGCCGAACTCAAAGGCAAAGGCCTCTACAAACTCATCAATACCAAATTCAACACCTGTTCGCCCGGCGACGCCAGCTGGTATATCCAAGCGCAAAGCATCGAAGCCGATGAATCGACAGGCATCGGTGTGGCCAAACACGCTTCGCTCGTATTCGGCGGCGTCCCCGTCCTCTACACGCCTTGGGCGGACTTCCCCATCAATGGCAACCGCAAAAGCGGCCTGCTCGTTCCGACCATTGCCACCGGTTCAGACGGCCTTGAGCTGAGCCTGCCCTACTACTTCAACCTTGCGCCGAATTTGGATGCCACCATCCGCCCGGGCATCATCAGCAAACGCGGTGTGCAACTGGGCGGCCAAGTGCGTTATCTGCAGCCGAATTACAGCGGCGAAGTCGATGGCGACTGGATGCCGAACGACCAAAAAAGCGTCCACAACAACCGCTACCAGTTCAAATGGAAACACCAGCAGCAGCTGAACAGCAAAATCAGCGGCGGCATCAACTACAACCAAGTTTCCGACGACGATTACTACCGCGACTTCTACGGCCGCGAAGACATCGCGCGCAACGTCAACCTCGACCGTCAGGCATGGCTCAATTACAGCGACAAACTGTTGGGCGGCAGCTTCGACGGCTCGTTGCGCGTACAAAAATACCAAACGCTGGCCAACCAAGACGGCTATAAAGACGAACCTTATGCCATCATGCCCCGTCTGACCGGCCGTTGGCAAAGCCATCTCGGCAAGGCTCAACTCAACGTGTTCGGCCAATTCACCCGTTTTGACCACGATACCAAGCAAGACGGCAGCCGCGTGGTGCTCTACCCGAGCGTCAAATGGGACTTCCACAACCAATGGGGCTACATCCGACCTAAAGTTGGCGTACATGCCACTTATTACAGCCTCAACAGCTTCAATGGTCAAAGCGGCCGCAATGTCAGCCGCGTCCTGCCGATCATCAACGTCGACAGCGGCCTGACTTTCGAGCGCAGGGCCCGTCTATTCGGCGGAGAATACCTGCAAACACTTGAACCGCGCCTGTTTTACAACTACATTCCGACCAAGTCCCAAAACGACCTGCCCAATTTCGACAGCTCCGAAAACAGCTTTACCTATTCGCAGCTGTTCCGCGAAAACCTGTATTCCGGCAACGACCGCATCAATTCTGCCAACAGCCTGACGCTGGCCACACAAAGCCGCATCCTCAACCCCAATACCGGTGCGGAACTCTTCCGTGCAGGTATCGGCCAGAAGTTTTATTTCAAAAAAGACAACGTCCTGCCTGACGGCAACGTCAGCAATTATCCGCGCAGCCAATCCGACTGGGTAGCCTTTGCACACGGCAACATTACCCCGAGCATCCGCATCGACTTGGACATCCACTACAACCAAAACCAAAGCCGTGCCGAAAGCTACGCTGCAGGGATTACCTACAACCCCGAACCGGGCAAAGTCTTAAGCGCGCGCTACAAATACGGACGCAACGAGCGCATCTATCTGCAAGCCAACGGCGACTATTTCTATGACAAACTCAGCCAAGTCGACCTTGCCGCCCAATGGCCGTTGAGCAAAAACCTATACGCCGTCGCCCGTTACAACTACGAAATCGAAGCCAAAAAACCGCTGGAAATGCTCATCGGTGCAGAATACAAAAGCAACTGCGGCTGCTGGAGCGCAAGCTTGGTCGGCCAACGCTATGTTACCGGCGAAAACAGCCACAAAAACGCCGTATTCTTCAACCTCCAACTCAAAGACTTAAGCAATATCGGCAACAACCCATTCGAAAAACTCCGCTTAGCCATCCCCGGTTACAGCAAAACCAACGAGGTAGTCAAACAATGAACTTCAAACCCCTGATTCTCGTCGCCGCACTCACTCTCGCAGTAGGCGCACACGCCGCTCCTAAAGCCAAAGCAGGCAAAGCGCGCGCAGCCAAAGCCCCTGCCGTCAGCGCCACCGCCATGCCTGCCGTACAAAGCGGCGTACATCTTTCAGACGGCATTGCCGCGGTTGTCGACAACGAAGTCATTACCCACCGCCAAGTAGAACAAGCCGTGGCACAAGCGCGTCAAACCATGCCTAAAGGCACGCAAATGGACGCCAACGAGCTGCGCCAACAGGTTTTGGCACAAATGATCAACCAATCCCTGATCCTCCAAGCCGGCAAACGCCGCAACATCCAAGCGACCGATAGCGAAATCGAAGCCGTTATCGCGCACAATCCCAACATCAAAAATCCGTCTGCCGCCGTCCGTCAAGACATCGCCGACAGCATTATTGTTGAAAAAGTGCGCCAACAGGCCATCATGCAAAACAGCCGCGTGAGCGACTCCGAAGTGGCACGCTACATCGAGCAGGCCAAACAACAAGGCATCACCCTGCCCGAAGCCGACCCTGTGCGCCAATATCATGCCCAACACATCCTCATTAAAGCCGACAACGACAATGCCGCCGTCGGCGCAGAAAGCACCATCCGCAAAATCTACTCACAAGCCCGCAGCGGCGCAGATTTCGGCGGTTTGGCACGCCAATACTCGCAAGACAGCAGCGCCGGCAACGGCGGCGACTTGGGCTGGTTTGCCGACGGCATGATGGTTGCCCCATTTGAAGAAGCCGTCCACAAACTCAAACCCGGCCAAATCAGCGCCCCTGTCCGCACCCAATTCGGCTGGCACATCATCAAGCTGAACGACGTCCGCGAAGCAGGTACGCCTGAAGAGCGCCAACAAAACGCCGTCCGCCAATACCTGTCCCAACAAAAAGCGCAACAGGCGACCACCAACCTCCTGCGCGAACTGCACAGCAGCTCCTACGTTGACGTACGCTAATTGCGCGTATTGTTAAAAAGGCAGAAATCCGTACAATAAGGCCGTCTGAAAACCATTATTCAGACGGCCTTTTCCCTTAAGCAACCATTGATTAAAGCACCCCATCATGTCCATCCGTCCTAACTGGCAAGCCGCCACCCTGCTGCAAGCCGAAGAAACCTCCATTACCTCCGCACACACCGGCCGCACCTACCGCATTCAAGCCGCGGCACTCGGCGAGCGTCCGGCAGGCGGCTATCCCGTACTGTATATTCTTGACGGGGATGCCTTTTTCCCTGCCATCCTCAATATGGCGCAATCCCTGCTCATCAACCCCATCACCAAAAGCCATGCCGCCTGTCTGATTGTCGGCATCGGCTACACCGGCGGCACCATCCGCGACTTAAGCCAACGCGCCCTCGACTACACGCCGCCGCTGCCCGACAACGCGCCCGAATCCGAACGCAAACAATACGGCCAAGCCGACCGCTTCAGCCGCTTTATCGATGACGAACTCTCCGCCCTGCTCGACAGCAAATACCGCATCGACACCCAAAACCAAGCCGTCTTCGGCCATTCGTTCGGCGCACTGTACGGCCTCTATTCCCTATTTACCCGCCCCGAACGATTCCGCCATTATTTGCTGGTGTCACCGTCTATCTGGTGGCAAGACCGCCGCGTACTCGATTGGCTGCCCGACACTTTGCCACAAGGAATCGGCATCCGCCTTGGCGCAGGCGAACATGAAGGCAGAAACAACCGCCCCGACCAAACCAGCAGCGGCATGGTTGCACAAGCCAAAATTCTTGCCGGCACTTTGCACCACCTCGGTGCGGATGTCCGCTTTACCCTCTACCCCAACGCCAATCACGGCAACGCCCCGTTTTACGCCCTGACCGACTGCATCGAATATTTGCGCAACGTATGGCAGCGTTAAAGCAGGTTTGCCAAACATTGAGGCCGTCTGAAACGCAAACTTAGAAGCGTATTGAACCTATCGGATCAATTTAAAACCCTCCAAAATCCAATTATAAAAAGGCCGTCTGAAATCTATTGTTCAGACGGCCTTTGATATACGGTTTGCCAATCAGCCATTATCCCTGCTTTTTCCATTCCAAAGCCAAATCATACAGCGCCTTTTTATTCTCGCCGGTAATCTTGGCGGCAAGCTCGGCTGCTTGTTTGGTCGGCAACTCGGCCGCAAGGATTTTCATGGTGTTTTGCGCCGCTTCGGGCAAATCACTGTGCTTTTCTTTCACAGCAGGGTGCAACACCAGCACCATCTCGCCGCGCGTTTGGTTGCTGTCGTTTTTAAGGGCGGCTTGGATTTCGGCAACCGTACCGCTGAGAAAGGTTTCAAATGTTTTGGTGATTTCGCGCGCCAAAGTCAAACGGCGTTCGGGAAACTGCGCGGCCATATCCGCAAGGCTTGCTTCGATACGGTGCGGCGTTTCAAACATCACAATCGGAAAATCGGCTTCCGCCCATTTGGCCAGCAGCTTTTGGCGTTCGCCGGCCTTAGGCGGCAGGAAACCATTGAAGTAAAAATCGGATTCCGTCACACCGGCCACGCTCAACGCCCCCATGACCGCGCTTGCGCCGACCACAGGCACCACTTTAAATCCGGCTTCGCGCACGCGGGCGGCAAGTTTCGCACCCGGATCGCAAACCGCAGGCGTACCCGCATCCGAAACTTGGGCGACGCTCAGGCCGTCTGAAAGATGGGCGATGATTTTATCGGCCATTTGTTGCTCGTTGTGTTCGCGAACGCTCACGAGTTTGCCCTGAATACCGTACGCACTCAAAAGCTGGGCGGTAACACGGGTATCCTCGGCGCAGATAATGTCGGCCTTTTGCAGCACGGCCAGTGCGCGCAACGTTATGTCGGCTAAATTGCCGATGGGTGTGGCAACAACGTATAATATCTGTTTTTCGATGCTGTCGACGGCTTTTTGCAGGTGTTTTGTGTACATAGATTCAAGGCCGTCTGAAACGGCGTCTCTTTAAAAACAATGATTATATAACGGGTAAACTTTTCATGCGCTTAAACCACAAACAGGGGGCGGCGGCCGAAGATGCGGCACTGGCGTTCCTACAGGCCAAAGGCTGCTCGCTGCTGGCACGGAACTGGCATTGTGCCTACGGCGAAATCGATTTAATCGTCAAAAACGGCGGTACGATTGTGTTTGTTGAAGTAAAATACCGCAAAAACCGAGGTTTCGGTGGTGCCGCATACAGCATCTCGCCGTCCAAATTATTGAAATTGCAACGAAGTGTAGAGTATTATCTGCAAAAGCACGGGTTAAACCATGCGCCCTGCCGCCTAGACGCGGTACTGATTGAAGGCGACGGTCAACCCGAATGGATTCAAAATATTACAGGTTAACCTCATGACAACATTACAAGAACGCGTTTCCGCGCATTTTGCCGAGAGCATCCGCGCCAAGCAGGAAGCCGAAAAAGTACTGGTCGAGCCGACCGCACAGGCTGCCGAGCTGATGCTGCAATGCCTGATGAACGACGGTAAAATCCTGGCCTGCGGCAACGGTGGTTCGGCTGCCGACGCTCAACACTTCGCCGCAGAAATGACCGGCCGTTTTGAAAAAGAACGCATGGAATTGGCCGCTGTCGCGCTGACGACAGACACCTCCGCCCTGACCGCCATCGGCAACGACTACGGTTTCGACCATGTATTCAGCAAACAAGTGCGCGCACTCGGACGTGCAGGCGACGTATTGGTCGGCATCTCCACCTCCGGCAATTCCGCCAACGTCATCGAAGCCATCAAAGCCGCACACGAGCGCGACATGCACGTCATCGCCATGACCGGCCGCGACGGCGGAAAAATCGCTGCCATGCTCAAAGATACCGACGTTTTGCTCAACGTCCCTTATCCGCGCACTGCCCGCATTCAAGAAAACCATATTTTGCTGATTCACGCCATGTGCGACTGCATCGACTCCGTCCTGCTTGAAGGCATGTAACCCTTTCTTTTCAGACGGCCCATCCCTTAGAGGCCGTCTGAACGCCCACCCGTCCATACCCAAGGAAAAGGATATGAAGAATATCAAACGCTACGCCCTCCCCGTTCTGACAGCGACCCTCTTGAGCCTGAGTCTGAGCGGCTGCGTCGGCGCACTGATCGGCGGTGCAGCCGTCGGCACCAAATCCGCCGTCGACCGCCGCACCACCGGTGCGCAAACCGACGACAACGTTATGGCCCTGCGCGTCGAAACCACCGCACGCTCCTACCTGCGCCAAAACAACCAAGTCCAAGGCTACAAGCCCAAACTGAACGTTGTCGGCTACAACCGCCACCTGCTCCTGCTCGGCCAAGTGGCCACCGAAGGCGAAAAACAATTTGTTGAACGCATCGCCCGCTCCGAACAAGCCGCAGAAGGCGTGTACAACTACATTACCGTTGCCTCACAAGCGCGTTCGTTCGGTGATGTGACCAACGATACTTGGGGTACATCCAAAGTCCGCGCCACCCTGTTGGGCCTCAGCCCGGCCACCCAAGCACGCGTCAAAATCGTGACTTACGGCAACGTGACCTATGTGATGGGCATTCTCACGCCTGACGAGCAAGCCCGCGTGACCCAAAAAGTCAGCACGACCGTCGGCGTACAAAAAGTCGTGACCCTCTATCAAAACTACGTTGCCAACTGATTCACAGGCAACCCGGGGCCGTCTGAATATTCAGACGGCCATTCCTCCAACGATTACCCGACCCATCATGTCAAAGAATAATAAAACTCCTTTCCAACTTAAGCCCAAACACCTAATCCGCGCTTTATTCCTTGTCAGCTTTATCGCCGTCGCAGCCCTTGTTGCCGGCGTATTCAGCACCCTAAACTCCGGTAAAACCGACGTACCAGAAAAAAGCCCTGCCGAACAAACCGACACACGCATTGAAGTTTGGCGCCCCAACGGCGCAGTCGAACCTGAAACCGTTCAACCTGCCAAAGACGGCGACGCAAAAACCGCCTCCGGCAATCCTGTCGTCCCACAAGACGAAAAAGGCGAAAAAGCGGAAGAAGGTGTAAAAACCGACCGCCCCACTACACACCGCAGCAAACGCACAGAAAACAAACGCGTTGAAGCCGACAAATCAGAAAACACACAATCCGACAACAGCAGCCCTGCCGCTCAAAACACACCTCAAACAGACAGCCAGCCGGTAGAAAACAAATCGGCAAAAGCCAAAGCCCCCGAGTCCAAACCGACTCCCAAAGCCGAGCCTGAGGCCAAACCGACTCCCAAAGCCGAACCTGAGGCCAAACCACAAGCCAAACCGCGCAATAAAGACAATCTCGACAACCTGTTTTAAACAGACGGCACACCCGTCCCGTTCAGACGGCCCCCATGCCGTCTGAAACAAGAAGGAAACCTCATGGACAAAGTCATCATCAAAACCCCCGAAGAAATCGAAAAAATGCGCGAACTCGGCCGCTTGGTCGCCGAAGCCCTCGATTACATCGGCCAATTCGTCAAACCCGGCGTCACCACCAACGAAATCGACAAACTCGTTTACGATTACCACGTCAACGTTCAAGGCGGTTATCCCGCCCCCCTCAACTACGGCAACCCGCCCTACCCGAAATCCTGCTGTACCTCCGTCAACCACGTCATCTGCCACGGCATTCCCGATGACAAGCCGCTGAAAGAAGGCGACATCGTCAACATCGACCTGACCATTAAAAAAGACGGCTTCCACGGCGATTCCAGCCGCATGTTTACCGTTGGCAAAGTCTCCCCGATTGCCCAGCGCCTGATCGACGTGACCCACGCCTCCATGATGGCGGGTATCGAAGCAGTCAAACCCGGCGCCACCCTCGGCGATGTCGGCTATGCCTGCCAACAGGTTGCCGAAAATGCCGGCTACTCCGTAGTTCAAGAATTCTGCGGCCACGGCATCGGCCGCGGTTTCCACGAAGCGCCGCAAGTGGTCCACTACGGCCGCAAAGGTCAGGGCCTCGTCCTCAAACCGGGTATGATTTTTACCATCGAGCCGATGATCAACCAAGGCAAACGCCACCTGCGCATCCTGAACGACGGTTGGACAGTGGTCACCAAAGACCGCTCCCTTTCCGCCCAATGGGAACACGAAGTCTTGGTTACCGAAACCGGCTACGAAATCCTCACCATCAGCCCTGCCACCGGCAAGCCTTAAACTTGAAAAATTTTCAGGCCGTCTGAAAATACAGATTCAGACGGCCTGAAATTTATCCGTTTTCCCGACCCGTCAAACCGAATAAAAGCTCAAAATTAAGTTTTTACCCATAATGAATTGTTTAGTTGTGTAAAAATTTGCCCACGCCATATTTAAGATAATCGCATAATTTGATGATTTATATGCCAAAAATTATACGAAATAATGAATTAAGAAATATTTACACAAATTATGGCAAACAGCGGCAAACTTCTTTCGAATATACTGTCTAATTATCTAGATCAGTCATTTGCAATACGCCCACATATCACCCCAAAAGCCTACAGGAAAAGGGATGCCGGCATTCTTGCAGACCCATTTTTATGCCTAGAGGCATGCAACAAATACCACAATAAGGAAGATTCATGAAATCGTTCGAAAAAATTGAAAACATCCGCGATATCCGTAAAAAACTCGGCCTGAACCAAATGGACTTCTGGAGCCGCATTGGTGTGACTCAATCCGGTGGTTCCCGTTACGAATCCGGCCGCAATATGCCTAAACCTGTACGCGAATTGCTGCGTTTGGTACATATCGAGCGCGTAGATTTAGCTAAAGTCAACCGTGACGACTTGGCCGTTGCTTCCCTGCTGAAAAACCGCGACCCTGAGTTGTACGCTTCTCTGAAAAAAGAAGCCAAAGCCGACAACAAAGGCAAATAATCAAGCCATTCAAAAGGCCGTCTGAAATTCGTTTTCAGACGGCCTTTTTACTTTCTGCACACTAAGGGCATGTCGCATACATGCCCTTTTTCATTTACGGCTGATACTGTTTGAAATAATCCAACACCGTTTGCGGCAGCCATTGCAGATTCAGACGGCCCCAATCGCGACTGACAAAGCCGACATGCCCGCCGTATGCCGGTTGCAGCAGCGTAACGGCCGAGGACACGTCCCGCCCGGTCGGCAGGGCTTCCGGCGGCAGGAAGGGGTCGTTGACGGCATTGAGCAGCAGCAACGGTGTATCCACGCCTTTCAGAAATGGCTTGCAGGAATTGCGGCGGTAGTAATCGTGGCGGTCGGCAAAACCGTGAAGCGGCGCGGTAAAGCGGTCGTCAAAATCGCCAAGCGTTTTGCAGTTTTGCCGGCTCAAGGCCGTCTGAAACTGAGGAATCGCTCGGGCTTTCGGCAGCAGCGAATTCAAAAAATAACGCGTGTAAATCAGTCGCGTCATGCCCTGATCAAAACGCGTACCGGCCGCCACGGCATCGACCGGCGCGGAAACGACGGCAGAAGCACGCGGAACGGCATTGCTGCCCTGCTCGCCCAGATATTTGGCCAAGGCATTGCCCCCCAAAGAAACGCCGACGGCGTAAATGGTTGAATAGCGCCGGGCCAGCGTGTTGAGCATAAAGGCGATTTCAGTCGTATCGCCGAGGTGGTAGAACACGGGCGCGGTGTTTGCGATGCCGCCGCAACTGCGGAAATGGGCAACCACGCCGTTCCAACCGCGCTGCTGCACGGCTTTCATCAACTCGACCGCGTAATGGCTCTCGCTGCTGCCTTCCAGTCCGTGAAACAAAACCACCAACGGCGCATCGGGATTGGCACTATCGACAAAATCGTAGGCAACTTGGGTTTTGCCGGTACTGTCGGGCAAAAGCTCGCGGCGGTAGTCGGGCGCCTTGCCTTGCAGCAACTTGGCAAACAGGGTGTCGGCGTGGCCGTTTCTGAGCCAATAAGGTGTGTTGGGCAAACGTATATTCATAGTTTATTTCTTCTGTTTTTCAGACGGCCTGAAGATAAGCATATACACCAGCAAGGCAGTCAGCGTGCCGTTTGTCCAACCTGCCCAAACATCGGTGGGATAATGCACGCCCAAATAAATGCGTGAAAACCCGGTCAACAGGGCAAAGGCAATACCGGCCACCCAAGCGGCGCGGCGGTAGCGCGTGCGGCGGCAAAGCAATATCAGCATGACGGCAATGGCGGCGGAAAACGTACTGTGGCCGCTGGGGAAGGAAAAATTGCTCTCTTCAATTAGGCGCGGCCAAAGCAGTGGGCGTTCGCGGGCAAACCAAACCTTCACAATCAGCATGTTCACAGTCGGCACCAATGCCGCCAACACGCAAAACAGTGCTTCGCGCTTCTTATCGGCGAAATACAGGGCGGCGGCAACCGCGCCGATTAGCGGCACGGCAATCGCGGTTTTGCCCAGATAGTGCAACACGGTGGCAATCGGGTCAAACCATGTGCCCGCGTGGGCATGGACGGCGTGCATCAGCGGCGGCTCGAAAGCGAAGCCGCCATATTGCGCCAGCCAAATGCCGATAACGAGGGTCGGCGGTAAAAACAGCAAAGAAGCGAAAGCCAGTGCGCGTTTGGCTTGGGCTGGAGACAAGTGCATTATTCCACCGTTTCTTTCAAAGTCGCGCCAATCGCCTGCAAACCCTGCAACGCATCTGCCCACGCCGCATCCAGCAAGCGGCATGCCTCGCCTTCCGCTTTGATGCCGAACTCGATATGCGGCGGAATATAACGGCCGTCTGAAGCGGTACGGCCCACGGTGGGCAGGCTGTACGAACGGATACCGGCGTAGGTACGCTCAAGATGTTCCATAATCGGCGTAATGCGCGATTCGGGTTGGTCGAACACATACACGCTGCGGCTGCCGCGTTCGGTTTGGTTGAAGCGGTCGGCGTAATAAGTTTCCAATACCCATTCGGCCATCGGGTGCGCCATCACGGGGAAGCCGGGGAAGAAATAATGCTCGCGGATGGAAAATCCGGCGATGTTGTTAAACGGATTGGGTACCAATTCCGCGCCTTCGGGAAAATCCGCCATTTTCAGACGCTGGGCGTGTTCCGGCGAATCGAGCGGCTCGCCGCGTTTCAGGGTTACGCCTTCGATAAACTTGGCGGCTTCAGGATGGCGGATAACGGGCAAATCCAAAGCAGCCGCTGCGGCTTGGCGCGTATGGTCGTCAGGTGTAGAGCCGATGCCGCCGGTAACGAAAGTCGGCAGGCCGTCTGAAAAGCTGCGGCGCAGCTGTTTGACCAGCAATTCGGGTTCGTCGGGCAGATATTGCACCTGATTGAGTTTCAGCCCGTGCGATTCCAATAAAGATTTGAAAAAGGCGAAATGCTTGTCTTGGCGGCTGCCGTGCAGGATTTCATCGCCGATGATAATGAGGTTAAAAGCGTTCATGATGAGGTTTCTTTAATACGGCCTTCCGAACATTCAGACGGCCTATTGCTGACAATGTATTCCATTTATAAGATAATGGTTTCAACTTTTCAAGTCTGGAGAAATTCCCATGAGCCAAAACCATACCATTTTACAAAATCTCCCCGTCGGTCAAAAAGTCGGCATCGCCTTCTCCGGCGGCCTTGATACCTCTGCCGCGCTGTTGTGGATGAAACTCAAAGGCGCGCTGCCTTACGCCTACACCGCAAACCTCGGTCAGCCCGACGAAGACGATTACAACGCCATTCCTAAAAAAGCGATGGAATACGGCGCAGAAAACGCCCGCTTAATCGACTGCCGCGCGCAGTTGGCACACGAAGGCATCGCCGCCATCCAATGCGGCGCGTTCCACGTTTCCACCGGCGGCATCGCCTACTTCAACACCACACCTCTGGGCCGCGCCGTGACCGGCACCATGCTCGTTTCCGCCATGAAAGAAGACGACGTGAATATCTGGGGCGACGGCAGCACCTACAAAGGCAACGACATCGAGCGTTTCTACCGCTACGGCCTCTTGACCAATCCCGCGTTGAAAATCTACAAACCTTGGCTCGATCAACAATTTATCGACGAACTCGGCGGCCGTCACGAAATGAGCGAATTTCTGATTGCCAACGGCTTCAACTACAAAATGTCGGTTGAAAAAGCCTATTCCACCGACTCCAATATGCTCGGCGCAACGCATGAAGCCAAAGATTTGGAATTCCTCAACAGCGGCATCAAGATCGTTAAGCCCATCATGGGCGTTGCCTTCTGGGACGAAAGCGTCGAAGTCAAACCCGAAGAAGTCAGCGTGCGCTTTGAAGAAGGCGTGCCGGTTGCATTAAACGGCAAAGAATACGCCGACCCCGTCGAACTCTTCCTCGAAGCCAACCGCATCGGCGGACGCCACGGTTTGGGCATGAGCGACCAAATCGAAAACCGCATCATCGAAGCCAAATCGCGCGGCATCTACGAAGCCCCGGGCATGGCATTATTCCACATCGCCTACGAGCGTTTGGTGACCGGTATCCACAACGAAGACACCATCGAACAATACCGCATCAACGGCCTGCGTCTCGGCCGACTGCTCTACCAAGGCCGCTGGTTTGACAGCCAAGCCCTCATGTTGCGCGAAACCGCACAACGCTGGGTTGCCAAAGCCATTACCGGCGAAGTTACCCTCGAACTGCGCCGCGGCAACGACTATTCGATTCTGAACACCGAATCGCCCAACCTGACCTACCAACCCGAACGCCTGAGCATGGAAAAAGTTGAAGACGCCGCATTCACCCCGCTCGACCGCATCGGCCAACTGACCATGCGCAACCTCGACATCACCGACACCCGCGCCAAACTGGGTATTTACTCGCAAAGCGGTTTGTTGTCCTTGGGCGAAGGTTCCGTATTGCCGCAGTTGAACAATAAAGAGTAGAATCATAGGGGGTCTTAAGGCCCCCTTATTTTAAAGGAATAAAATGAAAGAATATAAAGCCGTCATTTATCAAGAGAACCTGCTTTCCAGCTTGATTTTCGGCAGCGCCAAAATCAATCCGGTCAAATTCAGCGATTTCCTCAACAGCCACGCTTCGCAAGGCTGGAAGGTCGTTACCATGGAAAAAGACCAGCGCCGCATGCTGCTGTTTTTCGTGCGTGAAGCCTACGTCGTCATTTTGGAAAAAGAACGTGTTTAAGCTCGGCGTCTATGCCTGTCTCGGATTGTTCGTCGGCTGGGTGTTGCTCTTGATTTTGCAACTGTGGTTTGCCTTTATCGACGCCGATTTGTTTTTCAAAATCTCCCTGACCATGGCCGGTCTTTTCATTATCATTCTGGCCAGCTTACTGGTCATCGGCCAGTATTTTGCCGAAAAGAAAATGAAAGACGACGGATTTATCAACTGATACCGCTTTAAAAACACCCTATTTTGAAAACTTAACGCAACATCCTTGTTTAATAGACAAGGCCGTCTGAAATTTAAGTTTCAGACGGCCTTATTACCCTTCCCAAATTTATCAAATACCATGAAATTCTTTTCTCACTTTTATCTTGAAAATCATATGTATTTCAACGACTACTTGAAATACATCCTGATTTTCGCCGCCCTCGTCATCCTCCTGCTCGCCGTATCGCAATACCTGCGCCACCGCATGGACACCAAATACCGCGACCTGAGCATTATTGCGCTGCTGTTGCTCATCCTCATCTGCGGCACGCAATATCTTTCGTACAGCGAGCGTCAAAACTTTGCCGCCGACACTTCGCGCATGGTGGGTTTTCTCAATGCTTTGATTGAAAACCAAAAAGTTGAAAAACAAGACATCATCGTCAACAGCACGCGCCTGTTCAACGGCATGATTATCGGCATTAAAAACCAATACTACGAAGTCCATTTCAATCAAGACTTCTCCGCCTACACGCTGACGCCCATCAATTTGGTCAACAACAATATCGAACTCATCGATAAAGAATAACAGGATACACACACATGGAAGCATACTCCCTGCTCGCCCTCAAACTGCTGATGGGTTTTTTAGGTTTGATTTTGCAAATCAACCTCTTAGGCAAAGGCAACCTCGCGCCGACCTCCGCCATGGACCAAGTGCAAAACTATGTACTCGGCGGCATCATCGGTGGCGTGATTTACAGCGACAGCGTCGGCCTGTTGCAATTTTTCCTCGTGCTGATTTTGTGGACGCTGTTGGTCTTGAGCCTGAAATTCATCAAAAACCACAACCGCTGGGTCAAATCCATCATTGACGGCAAATCCGTCTGGGTTATCGTCAACGGCGAAATCCAAACCGATGAATGCATGAAAAACGGCATCAGCGCGCACGACCTCATGTTCAAACTCCGCGCCGCCGGCATCTACGAAATCTCTGCCGTCAAACGTGCCGTGATGGAACAAAACGGCCAGCTCGCCGTCATTAAGTACGGCGACGAAAGCCTGCGCTATCCACTGATTACAGACGGCCAAGTTGACCCCGACATCCTCGAAATCATTAAGCGTGATGAAGAATGGCTGCAACAGGAACTCGACCGCCTCCACCTTGAAGCCTCGCAAGTCTATATCGGCGAATACATAGACGGAAAATTGGTGGCACACCGTTATCCTTCTTGATTTGAAAATAGCAGGCCGTCTGAAACCTTGATTTCAGACGGCCTTTTTGTATTCAGCCCAAACACTGATTTTTTAATCGCGATATTCAAACCTTGCACCCAAAAATTGAGCCAGTGCGGAGACGTGGGAATGTCGAGGGTCTTTGACGGCGGTCAGCAATAAAATATTGCCGTGCTGTTTTTCCAAATCCAGCAGCCGCTTGATGGCGGCTTGTGCAGTTTCATTGTGCAACTCTTCGTGATAACGGCTGACAAAACCGTCAAAATTTTGAGCCGGATTTTCGTGATACCAGCGGCGCAGGTTTGCACTGGGCGTAATGTCTTTCAGCCAAAGCGCAGTGGCAAAAACCTCTTTGCGGACGCCGCGCGGATAGAGGCGGTCGATAAAGACGGCGGTTTGTTTAGAATCGGGTTGATAGGCGTAAATGCGTTGTACGGTAAACATTATGTCTGCCTTCAAATCGATTCAGGCCGTCTGAAAATTCAGACGGCCTGATGTTTTTTAGGATTTAAAACAGTTTTTTGACTTCGGCTTCGATATCGTCGGCACGCATAAAGGTTTCGCCGATCAGGAAAGTATGCACGCCGTGGCCGCGCATGAAATCGACGTCTTCTTTGTTGCGGATGCCGCTTTCGGTTACAACGGTTTTGCCGCTCAACTCAGGCAAGAGGTCGAGGGTTTGTTGCAGGGTCACTTCAAACGTACGCAGGTTGCGGTTGTTGACGCCCCACAGCGCTGTGGTCATGTTGCGGCATTTTTCCAGCTCGGACGCATCGTGCAATTCCAACAATACGGTCATGCCCAATTCGTGGGCGACGGCTTCAAAACGCTCAAGTTGCTCGGCTTCCAATGCGGCGGCAATCAGAAGAACCGCATCCGCACCCCACGCGCGCGCCTGATAAATTTGGTATTCGTCGATGATAAAGTCTTTACGCAAGACCGGCAGCGCCACGGCCGCACGCGCCTGTTTCAAATACTCCGGCGAGCCTTGGAAATAAGGTTCGTCCGTCAACACGGACAAACAGGCCGCACCCGCTTTTTCATAGGCAACGGCGATTTCGGCAGGATGAAAATCAGGGCGGATCAGGCCTTTGCTCGGGCTGGCTTTTTTGACTTCGGCAATAATGGCGGGCAGGTTTTGTGCGTGTTTTGCACGGATCGAGCCGATAAAGCTGCGAACCGGCGCAGCAGCCTGCGCTTGGGCTTTGATGTCTTCCAAGGAAACGGCGGCTTTTTGGGCGGCCACTTCTTCTGCTTTGGTGGCAAGGATTTTGTTGAGAATATCGGTCATGGCGTTTTTCTACTGAGCTGATTTTCGGGTTTAAATCGTGCAACATGCCGTTGCCGATTAGGTTTCAGACGGCCTGAATGCCGTTATTTTAATGGTTTGAAAAAAGGCGGGCAAGAATGCCCGCCTTTGTGCTTGCTTCAATTTAGTGATGAATGCCCAAAACGGTCGCGTTGTGGCTGATGATTTCGTCCGCCAAAGACGGATTGTCGTTCAGCTTGATGCCGTAACCGGGCACCAATTCTTTCAGACGGCCTGACCATGATTCGGCATGATCGGGGAAGCATTGGTGAACAAGTCTGATCATCAGCGGAACTGCTGTCGATGCACCGGGAGACGCGCCCAGCAATGCGGCCAGCGAGCCGTCGGCATGGGCGACGATTTCGGTACCGAATTGGAGTACGCCGCCTTTTTTCGGGTCTTTTTTGATGATCTGCACACGCTGACCGGCGGTAATCAGTTCCCAATCGTCAGGATTGGCTTCGGGATAGTAGTCGAGCAGCGAGGCGAAGCGTTCTTCTTTGGTTTTGCGCAATTCGCCCAAGAGGTATTTGGTCAGCGGCATATTGTCCCAACCGGCGCGGAGCATGGGGTAGAGGTTGTCCATGTGGATGGACATCGGCAAATCCATGAGCGAGCCTTGTTTGAGGAAGTTGGGGCGGAAGCCTGCATACGGGCCGAACATCAAATGGCGTTGGCCGTCCACGTTGCGGGTATCCAAGTGCGGAACGGACATTGGGGGCGCGCCGACGGAGGCTTGGCCGTACACTTTGGCGTTGTGTTGCGCGGCCGTTTCGGGATTGCTGTTGCGGAAGAAGAGGCCGGAAACCGGAAAGCCGCCGTAGCCTTTGCCTTCGGGGATACCGGATTTTTGCAGCAGGGTCAGTGCGCCGCCGCCTGCGCCGAGGAAGACGAAACGGGTGCGGAGTGTCAACGGGTCGTCATCGTCTTTGGTGCTGCTGGTTTTCAGCACCCATGCGCCGTCCGATTCGCGGTTGAGGTCGTCGACATGGCGGTTGAATTTGATTTTTACGCCTTTGTCGCTCAAGTATTTGACCATCTGGCGGGTCAGGCTGCCGAAATCGACGTCCGTGCCTTCGGCGGAGTAGTTGGCGGCGATGGATTGGTTTTCATCACGGCCGTTGATAACCAGCGGCGCCCATTCGGCAATTTTGGCGCGGTCGGTAGAAAACTCCATTTTTTCAAAGAGTTTTTGGTTTTTGAACACGTCGAAACGTTTTTGCAGATAACTGCAATGGTCGGCGTTCATCACCAGCGACATATGGGGGACGGAATTGATGAAAGTGCGGTCGGTCAGTTTGCCTTCTTCGACCAAAGTCGCCCAAAATTGGCGGCTGATATGGAATTGTTCGGCAATATTGAGGGCGCGGGTCGGATCAATCGTGCCATCGGCAGTCAGGGGCGCATAGTTCAATTCACACAGCGCAGAGTGTCCCGTACCGGCATTGTTCCATGCATTTGATGATTCCAACGCTACATCTTCCAAGCGTTCGATCAGGGTGATTTCCCAAGATGGTTCGAGTTCTTTGAGCAATACGCCCAAAGTAGCGCTCATAATGCCGCCGCCTACTAATACGACATCGGTTGCTTCAGCCATGGTTTTACTCCTACTAAAGTCAGGCATGGTTTGCCTTGTGGTTATCTATCATTATAAACAACTGATTTCATAGGAATTATTTTGTATTTTTGTTGTGTGTGAAACTTTTGTTGCCTGCTGAGTTTCCGAGCGTAAATGGCGGAAGGCAGTTTCGGTTTGGGTTCCAGATTTCAGGTCTTTATAATATGTTATTGAGAATTTAGTAGATTTTACGGAGAAATGCAAAGATTTTCTGTTCGGTTCATATAAAAATAAGAGATTAGGTCGTCTGAAAACGTTTTCTTAACCTTTATCCGCCAACGTTTGCCAAGAAAAAAGAATTTTTCATTTCTTTTTTAATTGACCGTTTTTGTCAGCAATTTCAGCGCTAACAAACGTGAATCAACCGCCAATCTGCTATCATTTCGACTTATCCCACAACAAGGCAAGCCGCCATGTATCTGACACAAGAAAAACCCTACCGCCCCCTATTGGTCGCACTGATGTTCCTCACCCTGCCGCTGGCGATGATATTGCACAATATCGTGCAAATCGCCTTTTCAGACAGCCAAGGACTGCTGGTCACAGTCAAAAACGGCACATGGGCATGGCAAAGCGGCTGGCAGGATTCCGTCGCATGGTTTGTCTGCGGCATGTTTGCCTTCCTCAACTTGCCGATTGCCGGCGGACTGACCAAGCTGGCGTATAAAAAAATGATGCGCCGGCATTCGCGTTACGCCATCTTCCTTGCCGGTGTCGCAGCGTGTGCCTCAGCGGTGGCAGGCTTGATTTTTGAAGCCATCTTAGGCAATGCCGCATTGGCAGGCATGCGTGGGCAAGGCGTGTTCTACTACACCCTCTCCGTATGGATCATCGCCATGCTGACCCTGCCCAAACAGCTCACGCGCGCGCCGGAGCAGCCCATCGTCTTTCACAAGATGAAACGTTGATTCAACAGGCGCAAACATTTTCAGACGGTATGCTTTCCGTTACCATTACATCCAACGCGTTTTAACCAATAAGGAATAACAAATGAATCAGGCGCAACAGCTCCGCGACGGCATACAGGCACTGGGTTTGGACATCGACGAAGCCAAACAAGCCAAACTGCTAGACTATGCCGCCCTGCTGCAAAAGTGGAACAAAACCTACAACCTGACCGCCCTGCGCGATCCCGCCCAAACCGTCAGTCATCACCTGCTCGACAGCCTGACCCTCCTGCCCTATATCGAACACGCGCAAACCATGCTTGACGTCGGCTCCGGCGGCGGACAGCCCGGCATACCCACTGCCATCTGCCGCCCCGACCTCGACATTACCCTCCTCGATGCCAACACCAAAAAAACCGCCTTTCTGCAACAAGCCGTCATCGAACTCGGCCTTAAAAACGTCCGCGTCATCAGCGGCCGCGTAGAAGCCGCCGCCGACTGCCGCGCCGACGTCATCACCAGCCGCGCCTTTGCCGAACTCGCCGACTTCGTCAACTGGACCGAACACCTCCTCAAAGACGGCGGCTACTGGGCAGCCATGAAAGGCGTATATCCGCAAGAAGAAATCGACAAACTCCCCGAAAGCGTCGCCGTCGAAAAAGTCGAAGCATTGCACGTCCCCCAACTCAATGCCGAACGCCATATCGTCATCATCCGCAAAAAGGCCGTCTGAAAACAACCCAAGCATACCGAATAACGGTACAATCCAGCCATCCACACTTAACACGACAGCAAAGCACATGAGCGCACAAATCCTCGCCGTCGCCAACCAAAAAGGCGGAGTCGGCAAAACCACCACCACCGTCAACCTAGCCGCCTCCCTGGCCTCCAAAGGCCGCCGCGTCCTCGTCGTCGACCTCGACCCCCAAGGCAACGCCACCACAGGCAGCGGCATCAACAAAGCCACCATCGAAAACGGCGTTTACCAAGTTGTCCTCGGAGAAACCGACATCCCCAACGCCGTCGTCCGCAGCAAAGAAGGCGGCTACGACGTATTGGGCGCCAACCGCACACTGGCCGGCGCAGAAGTCGAACTCGTCCAAGAAATCGCACGCGAAATCCGCCTCAAAAACGCCCTGCAGCTCGTTGCCGACAACTACGACTACGTCCTCATCGACTGCCCCCCGTCCCTGACCCTGCTCACCCTCAACGGCTTAGTCGCCGCCAACGGCGTCATCGTCCCCATGCTTTGCGAATACTACGCCCTCGAAGGCATTTCCGATTTAGTGGCCACCGTCCGCAAAATCCGCCAAGCCATCAACCCCGACCTCGACGTAACCGGCATCGTCCGCACCATGTACGACAGCCGCAGCCGCCTCGTCGTCGAAGTCAGCGAACAGCTCAAACAACACTTCGGCAACCTGCTCTTCGACACCGTCATCCCCCGCAACATCCGCCTCGCCGAAGCCCCCAGCCACGGCCTCCCCGCCCTCGCCTACGATGCCCACGCCAAAGGCACGCAGGCTTATCTCGACTTGGCCGATGAACTGATTGCACGGTTGGAAAAATAAACAGAAATATGAATATAAAAGGCCGTCTGAAAGTTGGGAAATACTTTCAGACGGCCTTTGGTTTGATTGGAAAGAACATTTTTAAAAAAGACCGCGTGCGTGCGTACCGCACACACCCTACACATAAATTTTAAACTCTTTGTAATTCATAGGTAGGGTGTGTGCCCAAAGGCACGCACGCGGTTGCATGGAGGCTACGGCTTGCTTATTTTAATATAATTAATTGATTTTAATAAATTAAATATTTCTTTTACAGCATAATTCATACCTAAAAAATTATTAATTTACCCTTAAATAAAGTTATTTAAGATAATACGTTGACAAAAAATCTCTACTAACATATAATCAAGGAAAATAAATTTTAACTGGTGGCTGATATGAACTTAAATAACCTTATTAATTCACTAAAAGAGGCTTATTTACGCCTTGTTAGTGAATTTGGTAGTGAGCATGTTGGTCGATATTACGTACCTTACGATCTGTTAAAAGAGGAGTTAGGTTACAAACGTGCAACAAAAAAAATGCTTGAAACTTCTATGTTAATTTTAAGGCAAGCTGGTTTTGAAGTATCTGATGAACCGGCTAATAGGGCTCTTTTAGTGAAAGTCGATATTAACTCACTTTCTTATATGGATAGCGAACGTTTAGCTAAAGCATTAGAGCAATATCGAAATAAACCTCATGGATAAAATAAAGCCGACCTTAATTATTGACGTAATTAAGGTCGGCAGGTAGGTATTCAATGTTGACGCATTGAATACAATGCAGCATTCCCAGCCGCTCATTACAACAGCAACTAGGTTATAAACTGCTAACTTTCTGACTAAAAGTTCTTAGATTTTAACCATAACGTCTGCGATTGTCTACTATCCGTTAAGCGTTGGGCAACATCCTCGGATAGAAAGTGTATATATGTATACAGACGATCGAGGCACTTTTATCTTACGTTGGACTCGTAAATTGCCCAATGGTAAGGTAATTCGTGCTAAAGGAAAGCCTTTTAAAATCTATATTTCAAAGTAATTGTGTTGAGGTATTTTTAATACATTACAATTTGCAAGCCGTTTGGTTATAAGCCAAACGGCTTTTTGTTGCACAATGAACAAGTTTTACAAAAACAATCCTAATATAGAAATTTACATACCGAATTTTCCCCACTCCTTCAACAACCTCTTCACCGACACCGGATACGGTGTCTTCAATTCCTGTGCAAACAGCGACACTCTCAATTCTTCAATCATCCATTTAAACCCTGCAAGGCCGTCTGAAACGGGTAGTCCTTGTTTCACCAAACTGTCGGTTTTTTCTTGCCACATTTGTTCCAGCTCTTGAATATCGGCTTCGCGGGCTGCGTCGCGGGCGGGGTTGCTACTGTATTTTTCGAGACGCAGGGTCATGGCTTTTAGGTAGATGGGGAGGCGCGGCCATTGTGCCCACGGGGTGCGGGTGGCGAAGCCGGCGGCGAGCAGGGTTTGCAGGCGTAGTCTTAGGAGGTGGGTCAATGGATGCTTGCCGAGTTTGCCGTTGAGTTCGGCATAGGCGGCTGCGGTTTCCTGCAAGTAGCGGCTGAGGGCTTCTTTGACGGCAGGCAGGCGGCTGCGGGCGCGTTTGATTTGCTCTTTAAAGGCTTTTTCGTTGCGTGGCAGCTCGTCTTCGCCGATAAAGGCGCGGTCACAGACGGCTTGGGTGAGGTCGTCGCGCAGGGTGTCGGCATTGATGTGTTTGAGCAGCATGGCGGCTTGGGTAAAGCCTTGGATGCCTTTGTTCAGGTCTTTAACTTGTTCTTTTAATTGCAGCTTCATCAATTCGATTACGCCTTGACGGTGTGCCTGTTCGGCGGCTTCGGTGGTGTCAAACAGGCGCAGGGCGATGCGGCCGTCTTTTTCTTTTTGCAGGCCGAGATAGCCGGTGAGCTGTTGTTTGCCACGGGCAAATTTGATGGATTCGGGCAGGGTGCCGATGTCCCATGCGGTAACGTTGTCGCGCTCGAATTCTTGGGTGTTGTCGCGGAAGGTAACGGCGGCGGCTTGGCCGAGTTGTTGTTGCAATTCATGCAGTTTGCGGCCGCCGGCAAGCTCTTGTCCGCCGTCGTCGATAATGCGCAGATTCAGATAGCAGTGTTCGGGCAATTCTTGCGCCACCCATGCGTCTTGGTCGATTTGCTCGAGAATCCGCATATCGCCGGCGCTTTTGGCGATAAAGTGCGCCAACTGGGGAATGATGGCCGCTTGGCGGTCGGGATTGCTTTCGAGAAATTTGGTGATGAAATCGGGTACGGGCACGCAAATGCGGCGGATTTGCTTCGGCAGGGCTTTAATCAGCAGCTGGATTTTTTCGCGCAACATACCGGGCACCAGCCATTCGAGCGACGGCGCGTGCAGGCGGTTGAGGACGGTCAGCGGCACGGTCATGGTCACGCCGTCGAGCGGATGGTGCGGCTCAAAGCGGTAGGAAAGTTTGAACTTGCCGTCTGCGGTTTGCCAGAATTTGGGGAACTGTTCTTCGGTAATGTGCGCGGCGGCGTGTTGCATCAAATCGTCGCGGCTGAGAAACAGCAGGCGCGGATTGTCGCGTTCGGCGGTTTTGAGCCAGGCTTCAAAGGTGCGGATATCGGCAAGGGGCAAAGGTTTCAGACGGCCTTTGCCTTTTGCGGCATGCTGATTGGTCTTGTTGTCTGATCCGTTTTGTTCGGCATTTTTATCTGACAGGTTTTGTCCGCCCTCTTCACTTCCCCAAATGCCGCCTTTCGCGTCTTTCCACACCAGCTCGGGCAGGCGTTCGTTATAAAACGCAAACAGGGCTTCGTCGTCGACCAATACGTCTTGTTTGCGCGATTTGTGTTCGAGTTCGGTAATTTCTTTAATCAGCTTTTTATTGTGGGCAAAAAAGGCCGTCTGAAGATTGCTTTCCTGCGCCACCAATGCGCCGCGGATAAAGATTTCGCGCGCTTCTTTGGGCGCAACTTTGCCGTAAGACACGGGGCGGCGCGGCAATACGGTCAGGCCGTAAAGCGTCACGCGTTCACTGGCGATGACTTCGCCGCGTTTTTGCTCCCAGTGCGGCTCGAAATAATGATAGCGGACGAGGTGCGGCGCTTCCTGCTCTATCCATTCGGGCTGGATAACGGCGACGTCGCGCGCGTAAAGGCGCGTGGTTTCAACCAATTCTGCCGCCATCACCCATTTAGGTTTGGCTTTGAACAAGGCTGATGCCGGGAAAAGGTGGAAACGGCTGCCGCGCGCGCCAGTATAGTCGTTGCCGTCGGGTGATTTCATGCCGACGTTGGCGATAAGGCCGGTCAGCAGGGCGCGGTGGATTTGTTCGTATCCGGCTTCTTTAGCGGCGCGGATTTGGGCGCGGTGTTGTTTCTTATCCAGTTGTTTTTGTTTGAGCTTTGCCGCCAAATCTTGGTCGCCTTGGCTTTCAGACGGCCTTAATTGTTCTTGGGAAGGAGGTTGTCTAAACGCGGCTTCTTTGGTGGTCAAACCCATTTCAATCGCGGTTTGAGCAAGCTGGTGGTGCAGCTCGCGCCATTCGCGCATCCGCAGATGCGACAGGAAATATTGACGGCACCATTGCACCAGCTGCTTGTTGGACAAACCTTTGTCGCGCTCGCGCTGGAAGCTGTCCCAAATATTCAGATAGGCAAGAAAGTCAGATTGCTTATCGGTAAAGCGTTCATGCGCCTTGGCCGCGGCATCGCGCGCTTCCAACGGCCGCTCGCGCGGGTCTTGAATCGACAGTGCGGACGCGATCACCAATATTTCCGCCATGCAGTCGTGTTTCTTCGCCGCCAGTAAAATACGCGCGATTTTCGGGTCGATGGGCAGGCGCGCCATTTGTTCGCCGAGCTTGGTCAGACGGTAGCGCGTGTTGGCACCGATATGGCCTGAACTGTTTTGCAGGCCGTCTGAAATATTGGCTGGGTTGAATCGGGCATCAATGCCTGATCCGCGTACTTGGTTTTTCATATTTTGCATAGTCTTGTCAATCGGGCATCTATCCCCGACATCATCTAAATTTGTCTTTATTGGTTTTCACGCCGCTTATTGTGGATAAACATATTCCGCCTTGCCATCGCGAATGTTCAAGCTGCCTGCATCGCCTGTAATCAGGTTGCCCGTTACCGAGCCTTCACTACAACCTGAAACCGGCATATCGTAGCCCAGTGTGTGAATCAAAAACGTTGAAAGCTGCTGATGGAAGGCAATCTCGCAAGGTGTAAAAGCTTGGTTGGCAGCCTGTTGCACGGCCTTATCCGGGCTGTACAACACCAGCGGCACAAGATAGCTGTCGGGCTGTACCGTGCCTTGATTGTAGGTATCTTGGCGTACATACTGACCATGATCGGAGGTATAGGCAAACAGCCAGTTGCCGTCAGGCTGCTTTTGCAGCTGCTCGAATACGGTTTGAATCATTTGGTCGGTTTTATGGATGGTGTTGTCGTACTTGTCCACAATATTGGCCTCGCCGAATACTTTATCTTGAGGCTGCAACAATGCACCGTATGGGACGTGCGAACCGCGTTGGTGCAACACGATAAAATGCTTGCCCTGCTGCAAATTGATTTTGTCAAACAGCGGCAGCAGTTTCTCATCGGGCATATTGTCGCCGTTGCCGTAGCCAAGCTGCGTCGGCTGAATCAGATGGTCTATCCATTTCTTACCGATTAAGTTCAAAATCGCCATCTCGTTTTCCGCCTGCGCGCTGTAAAAATACGTTTCATAGCCCTGCTCTTTAGCGAGGCGGAACATATTGGTATCGCCGCTGCTGATTTGCTCGTAGCCGTTGGCATGCGGTATCGCATTAAAAAAGCTGGGCAGGGACACAGCCGTCATCAAAGCGGCGGAATAGCTTTGTTTCACAATCGGCTTAAATTCGGCTTGCGACAGCTGGGTCAAAAATGGCGAAGTTTCGCGTCCGTAACCAAACAGTTTCAAATGCGTCGCGCTTTCACTTTCGCCCATAATCAGGACGATATTTTGAACACTGCCCTGCCCGATTTTGCTTGGCGCAGACTGTTTGAACACAGGAATCTTGCTTAAATCAAACAACTGATACGGCAACACGCGTCCGATAAAATAGCCAAAGCTGAAATAATTGGCTTTGATGCGGCTGTATGTTGGTTTGGGCGAAATACCGTGTTCCTGCGTCGTACTGAATGAACGTCCAAAAATCAGCAACATCGCCGCAATAAACAAAATATCGGCAGCAAAATGCGTCTTACAGCGGAACTTGGCAAGGCTGCAAAACAGCACGACTTCCAACACGCCCCACAACACAGGCAGCCACAACTTATCCAACATCGACGCGCCCGCGCTGCCAACTTCGGTAACCTCTTTCAGCATCAGCCAATAATTAATGCCCGTTATCCAACTTTGATAAACCGCGTAATGCACATTGTTGGCAATGATGCTGAGCGCAAAAAACAACGCAATCAGCAACCGTGAAGCCTTATAACGCGCAAACAGATACAGCGCAGCAATCACAAATGTCAGCGCAAACGTTTCTGCAATTTTTGCCGCCGGCAGAGTTTCAATTCCGAATACAAAGCGATAGGCAATTTCGCTGGCAGTAAGTAAAGACGAATACAGAACAAGCGTGAGGAAAGATTTTTTCATCATTAATATTTCACAATAAAAAATTTACCGATTGAGTTTTAAAACCCAATATTCCCTTTTCAATAGTTTTTAGTTTCTCAATGATTTAGGCCGTCTGAAAATGAAACATAATCTACCATTTTCTTTTACTTTTCAGATGGCCTCCACCGCACCCAACTCCAGTAATACCTGAAAACCGTCATTGATATACCGCGAATCGGGCATTTCTAAAAATGGGAATGCTGCTACGTCGCCCAAGTTCAGCGATGCCATGCGTAGGATGACGGCGGCTAGGTTGCTGCGGACGATTTCGGGGGCGGTAAATTCGGGGCGGCTGTTGAAATCTTCTTCTGAAAACAGTCGGATACACACGCCTGCGGAGACGCGTCCGCAGCGACCGGAGCGTTGGCAGGCGGCAGCTTGGGAGATTTTTTCGACATGAAGCTGCTCCACTTTCGCCCGTGCGGAATAGCGTTTGACGCGCGCGAGGCCGGTGTCGATGACGTATTTAATGCCCGGTACGGTGAGCGAGGTTTCGGCGACGTTGGTTGCCAGCACGATGCGGCGTTTTGCGCCTGATGGGTGGAAGATTTTGTGCTGCTCGGCGTGCGACAGGCGTGCGAATAGGGGCAGGATTTCGTCGTTGCGGCGCAGCGTGGATTTGCGCAGGGCTTCGGCGGCTTCGCGGATTTCGCGCTCGCCCGGCAGGAACACCAAAATATCGCCTTCGCCATAGCGTACCAATTCGTCGGCTGCATCGACAATTGCGTCGGTCAGCTCGACTTCTGCGTCGTCTTCGTCTTTGCTGGTCAGCGGTCGGTAGAGGATTTCGACGGGATACGTCCGTCCGCTCACTTCTAAAACAGGGGCACCGTTGAAGTGTTGGGAGAAGCGTTCTGCATCTATCGTTGCCGAGGTGATGATGACTTTCAAATCAGGGCGGCGCGGCAGCAGCTGTTTCAAATAGCCCAAGAGGAAGTCGATGTTCAGGCTGCGTTCGTGCGCTTCGTCGATGATAATCGTGTCGTATGCGGCGAGATAATGGTCGGTCTGGGTTTCTGCCAGCAGGATGCCGTCGGTCATCAACTTGACGCAGGCATCGCGCGAGGTGTGGTCGGTAAAGCGCACTTTATAGCCGACCGCGTTGCCGATTTCGGATTTCAGCTCTTCGGCAATCCGCTCTGCTACGGAACGCGCAGCCAAACGGCGCGGCTGGGTATGCCCGATCAATCCTGCCGCCCCACGCCCGAGTTCCAAACAAATCTTGGGCAACTGCGTGGTTTTGCCCGAACCGGTTTCGCCGCAAATAATCGTTACCTGATTTTCGGCAATGGCTTTTTTGATTTCGTCGAGCTTTTCGTGAACGGGCAGCGTGTTGTCGAATTCGGGCTTGGGCAGTTTGGACAGGCGTTGCAGATAGAGGTCGTGCGATTTTTTGTATTTTTCCTCAACCTTGGCCAGGCCGCCGTATTTATTGGGGTTCTTAAAGGCAGATCGCAGAAAATGGCGGTCTTTGGAGAGGGTTTGGGCGAAATCGGGTTGCGGCATGATGGTGCAATAAATTAAATAATGTGAAAAGAATGGAATTATAGCAAAAGGCCGTCTGAAACTTGCTTGCTTTCAAGTTTCAGACGGCCTTTGTATGGATAAACCGTTTTAGTCGGCGGCGTGCCAAGGTTTTTGCATACCGGC
>NZ_JBQCWZ010000014.1:0-49739 GCF_051956895.1 Neisseria sp. P0021.S006 | reverse complement strand
AAATCCCTCAGCAAACCCATGACCACCAGCGGCAGCTTTACCCTTGTCCCACAAAAAGGCCTGCTCTGGAAAATGCAAAAACCATTTGAAACCACCCTGCGCGTGCGTTCAGACGGCATCATGCAATGGAACGGCAGTCAATGGGTCAACCCAAATGCCAGCAAACTCAACGGCCAAAGCCGCCAAATCAAACTCTTCCTCGACCTTTTGGGCGGCAATACCCAAGGTTTGGAAAAACAATTTGATTTGAAATTAAACGGCAACGAGAAAAAATGGACGTTGACCCTGACTCCGAAAACCGCCATTACCCGCCAAATCTTCAACCGTATCGAAATCAACGGCGATACGCTGGTACGAAAAATTGAATTGGACGAAAAACAAGGCGACAAAACCATCATGCAGTTCAACCAAATCCAAACCGATAAAGCTCTGGACAGCTTCAGCCGTACCGCCCTCTAAATTGTCTATCCCAACAAAAGGCCGTCTGAAAATAGATTTCAGACGGCCTTTTATATTAATCGGCTGAAGGCTGCTGCCCTTTTCTTTCCGCCTTTCTCGCTTCGCGAATGGCTTTGAGTTCGGCCTCTTTCTGTCTGGCTTTTTTCAGCCAAGCCTCCCATTGGTTTGGCGTTTCCAGCGTGATTCTGCCGATTTTGCCTTCGCGGAAATCAGTCAGGATATTTTCAGCGGCCTTTTGGTAGTTGACCCGTCCGCCACTCAAAACCGCACCGCGTTTTTTGGCAATCCACTCCAGCCAAGAAGTATCGTCCCAATGGCTGCTTGGATCTTTGTCGGCTTGATAGCGCTCTTGCAACAGAGCCAGATAATGGCGGCGGAGGTAATCCAAAAGCTCAAGTGCCACTTCTTCTTCATCCAGCGCGTTGCGTCCGACTGCACCGCCGGCCGCAAGGTTATAGCCGCCTTCTTCGACGATAATTTTTGGCCACAACATACCCGGGGTATCGTAAAGCCAGAAATCGTCTGCAAGGAAAAGGCGCTGTTCGGCTTTGGTAATACCGGGTTCATTACCGGTTTTGGCAGATTTTTTGCCGATCATGCCGTTAATCAAGGTGGATTTGCCGACGTTGGGGATACCGCAAATCAGGACACGCAGCGGCTTCTCGATACCTTGGCGATGCGGAATCATGGCGCGGCAGGCTTGGGTAATTTTGCTATGCGCGCCAGTTTCGGAAGAATCAAGCGCAATGGCGCGGGTATCTTGGCGGCTGTTGTAGTGTTCGAGCCAAACTCTGGTACGCTCGGGATCGGCAAGGTCTTGCTTGTTTAAGATTTTGAGTTTTGGCTTGCCTTTGGACAACTGGGCAAGCAAGGGGTTTTCGCTGGAAGCAGGCATACGCGCGTCCAACATCTCAATCACCATATCAACGCTTTTAATGCGTTCGGCAATGGCTTTTTTTGCCTTATTCATGTGGCCGGGAAACCATTGGATAGCCATGTCTTTTTATTCTTTCTATTCGTATCTGAGGCCGTCTGAACAATTATTTTTTCAGACGGCCTCGGCATTTGGATAATCGGTCAATCGGGATTTAGAGGTTGCCATGCTCGTAGCTGTAATAACCTGCTTCATCCATACATTGCTCAAACGTCTTGGATGTATTTCCATTTTGAACTTGCGATTTGCAGGTATTGATTTGGCGGGAAACTTCAGCTTCGCTCGCGCCGGTGCGGTGCCAACGGTAAGCAGTGACAGGTTCTGTTGCACAGGCGGTCAAGATAAGCAGGGATAATGCGGTCAGACTGATTTTTTTCATGGTTTCTTCCTTTGAGGCCGTCTGAAACGGCAAGTTAGCGTCCTGCCAAGCTTTGTGCCTGACGATGGCGGACAAGGAGTTCGTAACGGCCTTTGAGGCGTTCGGCCAGTTTTTCCACAACATAAACGGAGCGGTGCTGACCGCCGGTACAACCGATGGCAATCGTCACATAACTACGGCTCTCTTGCTGCAGGCGCGGTAACCAGCGGCTAATAAAATGGTCGATGTCATCAACCATTTCTTGAGCCAACGGCTGCTGACCCAAATAATCTTGAATAGGCTTATCCATGCCGGTAAAGGGGCGTAATTCCGGATCGTAATACGGATTGGGTAGGCTGCGCATATCAAACATAAAGTCGGCATTGTTGGGGACGCCGTATTTGAAACCAAAGGATTCAAGAATGACCAGCAAACCGACACGTTCAATATTGAGCCATTGTTGCACAGCATAACGCAGCTGCTGTGCGTTCATTTTGGACGTATCGATGCAATATGCGATGTCTCTAAGCGGGAAGAGCCATTCGCGTTCTTTTTGCAGGCTTTCCAACAAAGTCAGATTATGGCCGGACAAAGGGTGTCCGCGGCGGGTTTCTGAGAAGCGGCGAACCAACACACCCTCTTCCGCTTCAATAAAGAGGACTTCGACTTGATGCCCTTCATGACGCAAATATTGGATTTGCTCTTGCGCTTCCTGAATATTGATACCGGAACGGATATCAACGCTGACACCAAGCTGGGTTTCTTCGCCGCGTTCAATATGGTACAACACCAGCGAAGGCAACATTTCCAAAGGCAGATTATCAACGCAATAAAAGCCTGAATCTTCGAGTTGTTTGAGGGCTACGGATTTTCCTGAGCCGGATAAGCCGCTAATCAGGACGATTTTCATGGTTTTGTTCGTTTTCTTTGAGTTGTGTTTGATGGCGTTCGAGGAATTCTTTGGTGCTGTCTTTACCGCGCAATTGAAGGATGTAATTGCGCACTGCAGCTTCAACCAATACTGCTAAGTTTCGACCGATTGCAACAGGCAGGGTAACGGAACGGATGCTGACGTTGAGGATAGACTCTGTTTCGGTACGGATGCTCAATCGATCGAGTTGTTTCATGTATCCGTCGTCGGCCGGAACCAAATTAATAATCAGCTGGAGGATTTTTTTCGGACGGATGGAGGTTTCGCCAAAAATATGGCGGATATTGAGTATGCCCAAGCCGCGTACTTCGAGGAAATCACGCAGCATAGGCGGGCAACGGCCTTCCAGCATTTCTGGACCGGTACGGAAAAGTTCGACTGCATCATCGGCAATCAGGCTGTGGCCGCGCGAAATCAGCTCCAATGCCAATTCGCTCTTACCCAAGCCGGATTGTCCAGTAATGAGTACGCCCACTTCAAATACATCCAAAAATACGCCATGCTTGATGGTGGAAGTTGCCAATGTCCGTTGCAGATAAATCCGCAAAACGTCCATCAGGTGCGGGCTTTCCTGTTTGGAAGTCAGCAAGGGGATACTGTTGGTATGGCAATAATCGCGTAATTTGGGCGAAACCGGCAAACCGTTGGCGACGATGACCAAAGACATGGGAATGTCGAAAAGCTCGCCGAAATCATAGTTGAGTTCGCCCGATTCCAGACGGCGTAAATATTCGGCTTCGGCTACGCCGACAACTTGAATTTGGTTGGGATGGATAAAGTTTAAATGGCCGACCAAGGCCAAGACGGGTTTATCGGCTTCGACACCGATACGGTTGTCCGCGCCGGAATTGCCGGCAGCCCAAGCAAGTTCGAGTTTGTGCTGATTGTCGGAAAACAGGCGGCGGACAGATATGCTGGGCATGAATTACTCTTCGGTCAGGAGTGTGCGTACTTCTTCGGCAGAAGTCGCGGCCATCAATGCTTCACGGATGGCTTTTTGAGAGAATCTGCCGGCCAGTTTGGACAAGACTTCCAAATGTTCGCCGGTAGCGTTTTCAGGCACAAGCAGGATAAAAATCAGGGAAACGGGTTTGCCGTCGGGCGCATCAAAGGCGACCGGCTCTTTGGTACGGATAAACGCACCGGTGGCTTTTTTCACGCATGCGTGACGGCCGTGAGGAATCGCCACCCCCTGCCCCAAACCGGTCGAACCAAGTTTTTCACGGGCAAACAGGCAGTCGAACACGTTGGTATTCGGTAATTCTGCTTCATTCTCCAGCAGCTGTGCAGCCTCTTCAAACAGACGCTTTTTGCTGCTGACTTCCAAATCCAAAACGATATGGGACAAAGGTAAAATTTCGCCGATCAGGCTCATGTGTATCTCTTTTAAATGTCGCAAAACAATGGGATTGTACCGATTGTCGGTGCAAATCTCAATCCTGAAGGCGTAATTTACACTCGCCCTGCTAACATTTTCCATGTTGTTTTTGATATTTTTTAACGAACTGGAAATAATCCAACCATTTGATTATAATTAATTTAAAGTAAAAATTCCATCATTGGCTAAATCATGGTTTAAATAAAAAGGGGTATGTCCGGCATACCCCTTTTCCCTTCTTTTCAGACGGCCTCAACCTAGTTTTTTAAAACAATTTGGAAACCAAAAACAACCAGAAATAATGGCAGACCAATCCGCAAAACCACGCCAAGCCGATGCGGTTGTTGGCCAAAAATGTTTGGAAGCACAACTGGCGGTCGCGCGTACGGATAGCGGCATACTGCTGATACTGCCAATAAACGGTTATCGGCAATACCAGCCAATAAGGCCAAGTTGCGCCGATTTTAATACCCAGCACCACCATCAATACGGTAAACCAAAAATGGCAAAGCATAGAGGCGGTAATATCGTGATGACCAAATGTGATTGCCGAAGTTTTAATACCGATTTTCAAATCATCTTCTTTGTCCGCCATGGCATAAATCGTGTCGTAAGCCAGCGTCCATAAGGCATTAGCGGTAAACATCAGCCATGCTTCGGGAGGCACTCGGCCTTGCACGGCGGCAAAGGCCATGGGAATACCGAACGAAAATGCCAGCCCCAAATAAAACTGCGGCAATGGAAAAAAGCGTTTGGTGAAAGGATATGTGATGGCCAAAAATAAGGCCGGAAGGCTCATCAGCCAAGTAAAACGGTTGAGCGGCACCAAGCATAAAGCCGCCATCAGACACAGCATGACGGTCAAAAGCAGCGCTTCGGTTTTAGAAACCAAACCTTTGGCAAACGGGCGGTTTTTGGTGCGCTCTACTGCACCGTCAAAATTGCGGTCGGCAAAGTCATTCACGACGCAACCTGCGCTGCGCATTAGAAATGTGCCTGCGGTAAAGGCAATAAAAATATCCGCGTTGGGAACGCCTTTAGACGCAATCCACAATGCCCAATAAGTCGGCCACAGCAAAAGCAGTGTACCAATGGGTTTGTCGACGCGCATCAGCTTGGCGTATATCACCATCCGTCCGACAGCGTAACGCGGTAGAATTTGTAGGAAAAATCGCCTTATGTTCATTGATGTAATGTGTCGTTGTTTATATATCGATTCGGAAGGAAAGGTTTTTTAGAGCCTTAGCTCTTATTATAATTTATTGCCGTCTAAAATTAAACAGATCTTAACAATTTAATTTATTGTATTATAACAGAATTATGACAAACATCGGTAATTGGTTTTATTTTCAGACAGCCTTAGCGGTATAAATCTATTAATTTCAATAAGAAATATTCTGTTAATTCCAATGTTTCGCCGTTCCAATCAAAATAGGAACGGCGCGCGGTAACAGGCCGTCTGAAAGATGGATGGTCGGAATCTTCAAAACGAAGAAACTCAAAATCCGAACGTTTCAACGGCAATGTACCGTCAAACAGGCGCTCGCCCAAAGGCTGCGTTCCGCAATCCAATAATTCTGTCCATAGACGGCTGTCCGGTCGGCACGCGCTTCTGGCTTGTATCACTGTTTCGCCGTCCAGTTTGAGCAAAACATCGCGTACAAAGATTTCGTCTCCGTTTTCCGCACCCTTCGTCAAACCCAAATACACCGGCTCGACTGAAAACTCCTTGCCGGAAGCGCGCAGAGCGGCAGTTAACGAAGAAACGGTCAGCAGATGTTCAGCATCAGACGACAAAAGACTTGAAGCTTCGGCATGTGAACAAAGCGTGCCACGCGGTATATCAAGCTCCATCTGACACCTCTGTTTTGGCCAACTCCTGCCATTTGGCTTCGGGAAACTCATCTTTCAGACGGCCTTTAAGATATTCCAAGGTATCGCCGGCAACGGTTTCATCTTTACTGTCGTGAATATGGTTGAAAATCAGACTATGCAATTGGATGCCGTATTGTTTGAGCGCGGAGAAGCTGAGCAGGGTGTGGTTGATGCTACCGAGCCGTCCGCTGGTAACGAGGATGACGGGATAAGCCTGTTGCTGAATATAATCAATGGTCAACAAATCTTCCGTCAGCGGAACCATCAATCCGCCCGCGCCTTCGACCAAAACGATTTCGTATTGCGTCGCCAACTCTTGAGTGGTGGTACGGATTTTATCCAAATCCAAAGCCCTGCCGTCAAGACGGGCGGCGAGATGGGGCGAGGCTGGATAGCTGAAGATTTCGGGCATGGTCAGCCCTTGTTTGTCGGCTTCCTGCATGGGTATGCCCATGATTTTGCGGTGGACGACGATGTCTTCGGCAATGTCTTGGCAACCGGTTTGCACGGGCTTTTGCGTAATCACGCTTTTACCCTGCTGCAACAATTGTTTTGCCAACACGCCGGTGACGACGGTTTTGCCGATGTCCGTGTCTATGCCACTAACGAAGTAAACGCCTTTCATTTGCTGTGTTCCTTCAAGATTTGTACGGTTTTGTCGGCAAGTTCGGTCAAGAGGTCGTCTGGAATAATGTAAGGCGGCATGAGATACACCAGCCTGCCGAAGGGGCGCACCCAAATTCCTTGCGCCACGCAATCCGCTTGAAAACGCGCCATATCCACGCCTTTTTCCAACTCGATCACCCCGATGGCACCCAAAACGCGTACGTCCTTCACGCCGCGAATGTCCCATGCAGCTTTCAGACGGCCTTTTAAGATGCTTTCGATGCGGCGGATATTTGCCTGCCAGTCTTGAGACAAAAGCAGCTTGACCGAGGCGCAGGCAACGGCACACGCCAGCGGGTTCGCCATAAATGTCGGCCCGTGCATAAATACGCCCGCTTCGCCGCGCGAAATCGTTTCGGTGACTTTTTGCGAAGTGATCGCCGTCGCCAACGTCATATAGCCGCCGCTCAAGCCCTTGCCGATACACATAATATCCGGCACGACATTCGCGTGTTCGCAGGCAAACATCTTGCCCGTGCGTCCGAATCCGGTAGCGATTTCATCAAAAATCAACACGATATCAAATTTGTCGCACAAATCGCGCAATCCGCGAAGATACTGCGGATGATAGAAATACATGCCGCCCGCGCCCTGCACGACCGGCTCTAAAATAAAGGCGGCGATATCCGCATGATGCGCTTCAAACAAGGCGCGGACAGGCTGCAAATCCGCCTCGTCCCATTCATCATCGAAACGGCTTTTCGGATTATCGACAAAATAACGCTGCGGCAACGCGCTGCCGAAAATATGGTGCATCCCCGTTTCCGGATCGCAGACGGACATCGCGTTCCAAGTATCGCCGTGATAACCGCGCCGCACCGTCGCAATATTCTGCTTCGCGGTCAAACCCCGCGCCTGCTGGTATTGCACCGCCATCTTCAGCGCGACTTCCACCGAAACCGAACCTGAATCCGCATAAAAAATACGGTCCAACCCCTGCGGCAAAATCCCGACCAACAACTTGCCCAGCTCTACCGCAGGCTCATGCGTCAAACCGCCAAACATCACATGCGACATTTGCTTAATCTGCGCCTCAACCGCCTGATTCAAAACAGGATGATTGTAGCCGTGTATCGCACACCACCAAGACGACATCCCATCAATCAGCCGCGTACCATCCGCCAATTCGATGTGCACGCCCTCCGCACGGCGCACCGGATAAACAGGCAACGGGTCGGTCATGGACGTATAGGGATGGAGCAGGTGGGTGCGGTCGAAATCGAGCAGGGGGGAATGTTCAGACATGTTGAAAACAATGGTTTGATCAGTTTCATTATTATATAACATATTTTCTATTTCAGACGGCACGTCTTCCGTACTGCATCAACACCAATCCGCCCACCGCTGCCAAACAGCCAGCAACCAAAGAAACATGCAATGCCTCGCCCAAAAACCAAGCGGAACACAAAATACCGAATACCGGCACCAAAGTGATGTACGCCGCCGCGCTGCCTGCGCCCAAAGTCTTCACGCCTTCAAAATACCACGCATAGCTCAAGACCGTTGCGCCGACAGACAGGCCAATTAAAGCAAACCAGCCCCTGCCGTCCATTTCGGCAAGCATGCCAAACGGCAGGCCGTCTGAAATCAACGCAGGCGGCAACAACATCATTGCACCCAGCCAAGCAGTAGCCACGGTGACCGTCAGCGCATCAATCCCCTGCAACACCGCCCTGCCCATCATCGTATAAGTAACCAAGCAGCAAAGGCTGCAAAACACCAGCACTTCGCCCCACCCTATGCCGCCGCCCGACAAAAATGCCGCAATCTCGCCATGCGTGACCGCCCATACCGAGCCTGCCACTGCCAACAACATACCCGACACAATCTTGCCGTTGAGCTTCTCGCCAAATAGCAAAGCCGCAAAAAACATCGTCAATACAGGATTGAACGTGACCAACACCGTCGCCCTTGAAGCAGGAAGCCGCTGCAAACCCAGCATAGACAACACAGTAAAACCAAATACGCCGAATGCCGCCGCCAGTGCCAACCCAAGCCATTGTTTGCGCGACAAAACCGCCAAAGTACGCAACCGATACCGTGCAAACAGCCAGCCCAAAAGCAAGATTGCCGCCGTCAAAAAGCGTAGCATACCGCCCGTTAAAGGCGGCAGCGCCTGTCCCAGCATCCGCCCCATCGGCCAAGATGCGCCCCAAAACGCCGCCATGCCCAATAGTTTTAGATGGATTGCTAAATGTTTCATGGTGATGGATAACTTGAATAATCAGTTTAGAAAGCGTACAAGCGCAGTTTGAAAGGATAAATTTCCTTAACCGCCGAGACTTGATAGAGTTTACGCGGATAAAATACTACGCTGATCATTATGGAAACAAAGGCCGTCTGAAAGACTGAAATCCAGCTTTTTCAGACGGCCTTTGCTGCTCAATCAATAAGACTTACAACTCAATGCCTTTGAGTTTCGCCACGGTATTAATGTCTTTATCGCCACGACCGGAGAGGTTGACCAAAATCACTTGGTCTTTGCTCATTTTCGGCGCGTTTTTCACCGCCCAAGCAACGGCATGGCTGGATTCCAGCGCAGGAATAATACCCTCAAAACGGCAAAGCAAATCAAAGGCTTCGAGTGCTTCGTCGTCTTTGGCAACAGTGTATTCCACGCGGTTGATGTCGTTCAAATGGCTGTGTTCCGGGCCGATGCCTGGGTAGTCCAAGCCTGCGGAAACGGAATGCGTACCCAAAACTTGACCGTTTTCGTCCTGCATCAAATAGCTGCGGAAACCGTGCAATACGCCGATAGGGGCTTTGCTGGTAATCGGTGCGGCGTGGTCGGGGGTATCCACGCCCAAACCGCCTGCTTCTACGCCGACCAAACGTACGTTTTCTTCTTCGATATAGGGATGGAACAAACCGATGGCGTTCGAGCCGCCGCCCACGCAGGCAACGGCAACATCAGGTTGGCGGCCGATGGCTTCCAACATTTGTTCTTTGGCTTCATTGCCGATCACGCATTGGAAATCGCGTACCATTTCCGGATACGGCGTAGGACCTGCGGCAGTACCGATGATGTAGAACGTATCGTCCACGCGCGCCACCCATTCGCGCATGGCTTCGTTCATCGCGTCCTTCAAAGTACGGCTGCCGCTGTCGACGCTGACGACATTCGCGCCAAGCAGCTTCATACGGAACACGTTGGGCATTTGACGTTGGATATCGTCCGCCCCCATGTACACGTCGCAAGTCATGCCGAAACGTGCGGCGACGGTGGCAGAAGCCACACCGTGCTGACCCGCGCCGGTTTCGGCAATCACGCGTTTTTTGCCCATGCGGCGGGCAAGCAATGCCTGACCGATGGTGTTGTTGACTTTGTGCGCGCCGGTGTGGTTCAAATCTTCACGCTTCAGCCAGATTTGTGCGCCGCCCAAATGCTCGGATAATCGCGCGGCATGGTAAACAGGGCTGGGACGGCCGACATAGTGTTTCAAATCATGGCGGAACTCTTCCCAAAATGAAGGATCTTCTTTCGCTGCTTTATAGGCTTCTGCCAATTCTTGCAAAGCAGGAATCAGGGTTTCGGAAACGTACAGGCCGCCGTGTTCGCCGAAAAAGCCGTTCTCGTCGGGAGCGTAATAATTTTTCATGGGATTTTTCCTTATTCGTTTTATGGTTTCAGACGGCCTGATTCAGTACAAGGCCGTATGAAAGTAAAATTGTCAGCAATTATAGCCGTTTTCCATTCATCTTGTCGGCAACTAATTGAATAATAATATCAGCAGACAAAATAGGAACAACAGCGTACAGCTCGATGTTGCAATCAATGCCGTACCCAACGGCGGCGCGATATATTTTTCTTCGTTTTTGTTTCTCAGGCATATTTTTAATGCCAACATCCCCAGCCACAGTGCCAGCAACCAACAACCCAAAAAGTTAAGCACAAGCAAAGCAATAATCAACTCATTGGTATTTATAGTGCTTACGTTCAAAAATATCCAATTAAGGCCGTTAACAGACATAACGACTGCAGATATTTGTATCACATACAAAAGCGTTCCGCCCAACAATACCTTGATATGCCATTGTTTGGCCTTCAGCCACACTGAGACGACATTAAAAAGCCACCACAAAGCCATAAACGTCATTAAAGAGATTTCATAACGGTCCATCGCTCTACTCCTGAAAAACAGTCAATCCAGCCATTTCAAAAAAAGCCCGATACGCCGCTGCTTTTTTCGCCAAACTCAAAGGATAGGCACGCGAAGTCGAAGGCAGGCGCGTCAGGGTCAACTCACGTCCAGCATAGGGGAACGGCACTGTTTCGCCGATCTTCGGCATTTTCATACCGTTGCCTTGAATCTCCAACAAAACTTCGGTTGCCTTGCCGCCGGTGGTACAAAGATGGCGGCACTCGGGCATTTGCGCCAATACTGCCGCCAAATCGACAGTTTCTATTACTTTTAAAAACTTATCCGAAGCATTGCCATGTTCGCGTATGGCCTTCAACACGGTCGGACAGGATGCAATGCCCTTCTCACTTAAAAACGCTTTGATTTTATCGGCATCAAACGCCTTTTCGCCCTGCCTTTGAAAATGCGCCACATCGCCAAAAAACACCAGCCCATACACGCGCCACATATCGTTTTGGAAATTCGGATAATGAAACTGCATCGCGTGTTTTTCTTCTTTAGGCGGAAACGTCCCCATCATCATGATCGTTGCCTGCGGCGGCAACAAGGCTGCGAAGGGGTGGGATTCAACGATTGGCTCTTGCATATATGTATTCCGGTTTCTTTGAATTCAAACAAAATTTCAGACGGCCTTTACTGCTTGAATAAACGCCGCCATTTTCTCCCTGCTCTTAACCCCGCCGGAGATTTCCACGCCACCGGACACATCTACCGCCGCAGCGCCGCTGATTTTTACCGCTTCGGCAACGTTTTCCGCAGTCAATCCGCCGGCAAGTATCCACGGTTTGCCGATATTGCCATGCAACATGGTCCAGTCGAAACTTTGTCCCGTACCGCCGTATTCAGTCGGATGATAGGCATCAAACAGCAAGGCGCGTGCATTCGGAAATTTGGCACAGGCCGTCTGAATATCGGCAGCGGACTGTACGCGCACGGCCTTCAAATACGGGCGGTCAAACCGACGGCAAAAATCATCGTCTTCATCGCCGTGAAACTGAATCACATCTATCGGCACCTGACGCAAAATCTCGCGGATGGTTTGCTCGTTTTCATTCACAAACAAGGCCACCACCGATACAAACGGCGGCAGGTTTTTCACAACCGCCTGCGCCTGCTCAATACTCACTGCCCGTTTACTCTTGGCATAAAACACCAGCCCGATGGCATCCGCGCCCAATTCGGCCGCGGCCAGCGCGTCTTCAGGTCGGGTAATACCACAAATTTTGGTGCGTATGGTGTTCATGGCGATAGCCTTTTTAAACAGTTGGGTCGGATATTATATAAGTTTAAGGCCGTCTGAACATGAAATATCAGGTTCAGACGGCCTTAAACTTTAAAACAACCATCAGCCGATAATATTGGCGGCTGTCAGTTGCGCAGCATCTTCATTATAGAAACGTGCGAACTCTGTGCTGCTTTAGGCTCTGCTTGATATACAGAACATCATACCGATTATTACTAATAACTTTGTAATTATTTTCCTCTTTTCTATTTGCCTATTATTTAATCAAATTTATTTTATCCTTTATTATCAATGAGTAAAATAAACTATCCACAATTGGATTCACACAAAATTTGGATAATGCCCGTCAATAAAAAATATTAAGGCTGTCTGAAAAGTCTTTCAGACGGCCTTTTAGCCTTTTTACTCAAACGGTTTCTTCTGCCAATAAAACTTATCCTTTTTCAGACGGCCTTGAAATATATCGTCCTGTCCCAAAGCAAACACCAACGCGCCAGACAAATCCGTTCTCAATAAAGTAATACCATGCGCGCGGACACGATTTTGTACGGCAACGGTCGGATGTTTGTAGGCATTGGCATAGCCGCTAGATGCCACGGCATATTGTGGCGAAACCGTATGCAAAAAGCTGCCTGACGAAGCCGTGCTGCTGCCGTGATGTCCCAACACCAACACTTGGCTATACAGCGCATTGCCGTATTTCTCAATCAAACCGGCCTCGCCTTTCACGCCCAAATCGCCGGTTATTAACAAGGCTTTTCCGTTTGCCACGACACGCAATACGCAGCTTTGGTCGTTATCTTCCTTGCCTGCATTTTCAGACGGCCTGAGCAACTCGAAATCTACGCCGTCCCATTGCCATTTGTCTTCTTGGCAAAACTCTGCATTCGGATAAAATTCAGGTTGTCCGGCAAGCAATTTATCGGTACCGACAGCCGCCACACTTTGAAAACCGCCGTCATGGTCAATATCATGGTGCGACAAAATCAGGCTGTCCAAACGGCGCACACCCATCGCGTTCAAACTCGGCACTATACCTGTTTGCGCCACTTGCTCCGTTCCCGTATCAAACAAAAGATTGCGGTTACGCGTTTGTATCAACACCGACAAACCTTGTCCTGCATCCATCACCGTAACTCTTGCCACCCCCTCCTCCAGCTTGGCAGGACGGTAAAACACAAAGCCCAATAAAACCAGACATGCCCAAGGTTTTAAGCCCATTCCTTTAGGCAGCAATAACAGTAAAGCCGCCATCATCGCCAACACAAGCAAAGGCACGGGCGCCGCTGCGACGGCAAATTCAGGCGATACCATAGCCAGCCATAGCAAACCGCGTAAAGTATATTCCGCCAAAAATGCCGCTACCAACTGGACAAGTTCAAACGGAAAAACCGAACCCAGCAAAGCCAACGGCGTCAACACCCAAGAAAACCAAGGAATAGCCAGCGCATTAACCAACGGACTGAGCAAAGGTAACGAAGCAAACAAATAGCCCAGCAATACCACCGACAATACAGTCGCTGCCCATTGTCCCCGTACAGCCAACCGCCAGCCCGACTCTTTCAGACGGCCTGATGAAGCCCAAATCAAAGCAGCAACCAAACCGAAAGACAACCAAGTTCCCACGCCCAATACAGCCAACGGATCCAACAACAAAACAACGGCCAAAGCCTGCCACCACGCCGTCCAGCCCGAGCCGCCACTGCCGCGCCACCATGCCCACGCAAACGCAGCCAACATCAACACACTGCGTTGCGTCGGTACGGAAAAACCGGCCAAAAGCGCATAAAACAAAGCACCGGCAACACCGCCTGCCAATATCCACACACGCGGTTTTGCCGGAATCCACGGCAAATAACGGAAAATTCGCTTAATCAGCCAGGCAAACAATACCGCCACCATCGTCACATGCAGGCCCGAAATACTGACCAAGTGTGTCAGCCCCAAAGGGCGGAATGCCTGCCACAAAGGCGGCCTCAACGCCGATTGCTCGCCAATACTCAAAGCACGCATCAGCCCTATGCCGTCTGAAAACTCAGGATATTTGTCCCCTGTTCTCTGCCAACTCCGGCTTACCGCATCACGCATATTAGCCAAACCGAAACCGCCACCTTGCCGCACGAGTTTCCTGTCGCGCCCCAAAGTACCCATGCCATCGATACCATTGGCCAAAGCCCATATTTCACGGTTCAAACCGCGCACATTCACTTCACCGATCACCGGCCTTACCCGCGCCGATACAGACCACCTGCTGCCCACCGCCCAATCGCGCCGCTGATAATCCGACAACATCAAATCAAAAGCCTGCCCCTGTTCATCCCAAGCCCTTGCCGCAAACTGCACGCGCCGACCATCATCACGCGGCATATCCGCCACTTCAACCGTCAAAACTTTAGCCGCCACCTCCCCTGCAGGCCATTGACCGGCCAACACCAGCCCGGTCGGCCACACTCCAAACGCCATACCCACGCAAACAGCCAGCACCAACCAAGCCACAGCAAATTTTCGACACAACGCAAGCGCGCCAATGATTACAGACAACCAAGCCCACCATGGCGGCACAAACGGCAACGCAAACGAAAGCACTACACCCACCACCCAAGCAGGCAACACAAACCGCCACGCCATGAACATTTTCCCTTAAATTATGATTATTAGATATGTAATAATAAATGCTTTTAGTAGATTATGACAAATATTTGATTGCAGTATTTATGACCTGAATCCGTCCGATTTTGTCGTAGATGTAATTGAGTACGCCGCTTCTTTGGTCGGCACTTTGAATCAGGTTGCCGGCTTTGTCATAGGCGTAGGTATGACCCAACGCGTTGGTGCGTTTGAGCGGCAGTCCGTCCACTGCGAGCTCGTAAGCGGTTTTGGCACCAAGTCCGTCGATGTGGGCGGTCAGCCGGTTGAGGCGGTCGTATTCGAAGGTTTCGTGACTGCCGTCGGGATAGTCGGTACGGACGGGGTTGCCTGCTGCGTCGTAGTGGTGGCGGGTGGTATGGCCCAGCGCATCGGTAACGGTTTCGAGATCGCCGTATTCGGTGTAACCGAAACGGGTGGTTTCGCCGGTACAGTCGGTAAAGCAGACGAGTTGGTCGAGGGTGTCGTAGTGTAGGCGTCGGGTTTTACCTAAGGCGTCGGTAATGGTTTCGGGCAGCCATTGGGCGTTGTAGCCGTAGCTTGTGGTGTAACCGGCGGGGTCGGTGATGCTGATGAGGTTGCCGCGCTTGTCGTAATCGTAGGCGGTAATCCTGCCTGCAGGATCGTTGACGGTAATCGGCAGGTTGAGGGTTTCGTGGTAGTCGATTTGAGTGCTGCTGCCGTCCGGGGCGGTGATGGCGATGACATTGCCTTCGGTATCGTAGAGATAGCGGGTTTCGCGTCCGAGGGGGTCGCGTTCTACGGTAATGCGGCCATAGTCGTCGCGTTCGCTGTCGCTGCGTTGTCCGTCGGCGTCGATGCGGTAGACGAGTTCGCGGTTTTCGTCGAAACCGTACACTTCCGTCCGTCCCAATGCGTCGGTAACGACGGTATGGTCTTTGCGGTAGGCGAACGTCCATTCTTCACCGAGGTTGTTGCTGCTCTTGAGCACTTTGCCGTCGGTGTCGTAACGGTCGTATTCGTAGCGGGACACCAGTCCGTCGGGCTGGTTGTGTTCGACCATGATGTGGTTGCGATAGGCGAAACCGCGCAGTTTTTTGCCGTCACGTCCGTAAACGGCGGTCAAATCGCCGTAGCCGGAATCGACTTCGGCAAACAGCAGCCTTGCACCGCCGTCGGGCGAGGCAATTTGGCAGAGGTCGTCTGAAAGTCGGTTTTCAGACGACCTCTATGTTAACTACTAATGAGATTGTTAAAGAACAAATGTTTCAGACGACCTCAAAGAAGATAGTGAGGTCGTCTGAAAAACAGAAACCGCGTGCGTGCGTACCGCACACACTCCACGTCAGGACTTAAGGTTTTGTCCGGGCTATGGCTTGCTTATCCGTAAGGAAACAAACGAAGGTCATCTGAAAGTTATGTTTCAAACTACCCTATGGTTTGGTTTTGTCTTGACTCAACCAACTTACTGGGTTTGCTTTAATATTTTTCCCAGGATAAATCTAAATCGTTTTGTGGAATACATCCCATAGTCAAACATTTTACAGCACATTTGAATGCTATTTCTTTAGATAAAATATATTTAGACTCAAATAAGCCAATTTGCCCTCCCGTATTTAATTCTATTTTTAAGGTACTTCCTTCGTTAGGGTTTATTAAATTAAAAATGATGCCATTTTCTTCACCTGTTACAACATATTTCCCTCCCCCTCCACCAATCATTAAATAGTTTTCTTCTGATAAAACTAAATTTACAAGAGTATGTTGCTTAGCATCTAATTTTTCTAAAATTTCTAAAAGTCTTTCCGAGGAATTAATATGATAAACCTCTTCCTTACAATGAGATCCATTCCAGTTATCCAAAGTAATTTCCATAATAACTTCCTCTAATGAGATTGTTAAAGAACAAATGGTTCAGACGACCTCAAAGAAAGTATTGAAGTCGTCTGAAAAACAGAAACCGCGTGCGTGCGTTCCGTTCGCACTCTACATCGGAATTGTAGGTTTCATTGGCTACAGCTTGCTCATTTATAGAGACTGTATTAATTCTATATATCTGTCTGTTTTTTTATCCCAAAAAATGTACAAATAAGTAGTATCATGCTTCAACTTCGATATATCTAACTGCCCTAGAAACATTGCGGGAATATTATCAATGATAGGCCAACCAGGCTCCTGTAACCATTTGGGATGTTTATCCATGCAAATAAAATGTTCCTTAATAATCTTTTTAAAAGTGGTCACCGTCTTAGGTTTGTACTTATCATACAAGAAATTTAAATAACCCATATCAGCTGGTATCCAGTTAGGAATAGCCTCCAAAATCAAATCGAATTTTTTTTCTGTCGTTGAATTTGAAGAGTACGGTATATGTTTGTAATCTAAAATTTCCCTGAAAATATCCATCAAGTTTAACTTTGCATCAAGAGATGTCAAATCCTGACTAATTAAATATTCATAAGTGGAATTACTATTCATATAAGGTTTAGCTTTAGTATTTTCCAACAGGGAAATTAATTCTTGATTGGAAGACAACGCCATTTCCAATTCTTCAGTTGATAATTTTTCTTCCACAAAATTCTTTAAAATTTCTATTGCTTTCATAGCTAATTTCCTAGATTCCTATAAGGGTCAAGCGCTGCATGTTGTTCTCTAGTTACTTCTCTCAAATTAAAAGGACTATGCCTATCTGCATGACCTAAGCGTTGTGGCACATGATGATGCAACTCCATGGGATTTCCATTTGCATCTAAAGGAGCACGTCCTCTTTTCATTCTACTCATATTTGCAGGAGAAAATTCTCCTGTACCTTTCGAGGCTAAATACCTATTTTTCCAGTATCTTGACCTAACAACATCCCAAGATGGCATATCACCGTTAGGTAATGGTTTATCAATACGCTCGCCTCTTTTCCAACGTTTGAATAAATTCTTTAACAGCGGTTTAGGTTTATTTGGTTTATTTTTGTTGGCCGGGCACAGTCCCCAAACATCAAGCCATTCCTGCGCATTCGGAGCAAACTGATACAGATTCTCCCCACCCAACAACCCAATCGGGTCCTGATTCACAAACCTCCCCGCCTCAGGCTCGTAATACCTCATCAGGTTGTAATGCAACCCGGTCTCTTCATCATAATACTGGTTCTGCAATCTGAACGGCTGATGCGCGTTCTTGTAAACCCGCTCATCCTTTTTCAGACGACCCCAGGCGGTGTATTCGCCGTACCACAAAAGATTGCCGTGGATGTCGGTCATCTCGCGCGGGATGCCGACTTGGTCGTTGTGGAAATAGGCGAGGTATTGTTTGCCGTCTTTGGCGTTGTCAAAGACTTGCGCCAGCGGTTCGTAGCTGTCTTGGTCGGTGTAGAGATAGGTGTAGCTGCCTTTATAGGTGTATTCCTGCAACAGGCGGCTGCCGTCCCAGACGAAGTGGGTGCGTTTTGGGTCGGTACTTGTCCAGGCAAGTTTGTCTTGGCGTTCTTTGGAGAGCCTTCTGCCGAACGGGTCGTAGGCGTATGTCCAGATTTCGGTGTTGCCGACGGGCTTTTTGATTTCGGCGCGGACAAGTTGATTTTCTAAATCGTATTGGTAATATTGGTTTTCGCCGTCGGGCAACTGGCGGTAGATCAGGTTGCCCAAGGCGTCGTAGGTGTATTCGATGCCGTTGTATGATTCTAGGCGGTTTCCGCTGCTAATGTTACTGCCTTTGCCCTTCCCTTCGGCTATTTTGTCGGAAAGGATGTTGTGGGCGGGGTCGAAGGCGAATGTTTCGCTGCGGCCGGTTTGGCTGTTGCGGGCTTCTTGAATCCGTCCGATTTTGTCGTAAACGTAATTAAGGACGCCACTTCTTTGGTCGGCACTTTGAATCAGGTTGCCGGCTTTGTCATAGGCGTAGCGGCGGTTGACGGCGCCGCCGGCCAACGGGTTTTGTTTGCCGTGAAGCGTTTGTGTGCCGTTCTGGATGGTACGCTGGCTTTTTAGACGACCCATGGGGTCGTAGTCGTACAGGCTGCTGATGCTGCCCTGCGTCCTTTGGATTTCGCGGTGCAGTTTGTCGCGTTCGATGTCGCTGACGACTTCGCCGTCGAGGCTGATTTGGTGCAGGTGTCCGCTACCGTAGTACAGGTAATCGATATGGCGGCCGTCGGGCAGGATGGTACGGATGCGGTTGCCCAACGGGTCGTATCGATAGCCTACGGTGGCGCTTTGTCCGTTGTGGACGGTGGTTTCGCCGATGAGGCGGTCGAGTTCGTCGTAGGCGAGTTCGACGATGCTGTAGTGGTTGCGGGCTTTGGTCAGGTTGCCGGTAATGGGGTCGTATTCGAAACGGGTGCGGCTGATGCCTTCGTCTTTGCTTTGTCCGTTGCGGCCGGAGACTTTGCGGCTTTGTTTTTCGATCAGTTGGCCGAGGATGTTGCGTTTGAACCGGTGGATGTGCCAAGTCTCGGGACGCTCTTTCAGACGACCTTTATCGGTGCTTTGACCGTATTCGGTCTGTTGGACCAGTTGTCCGGCGGCATCATAGCCGTAGGCGGTGATTTTGCCGTCCCAGCCGGTTTCTTGGATCAGGTTGTCGGTTTGGTCGTAATCGAGACGGTAGGTTTCGCCGTTTTCGTTGGTGAGGACGGTCAGACGGCGGGCTTTGTCGTAGGCGTAGGCGAAGGTATGGCCCAACGCGTTGGTGCGTTTGAGCGGCAGTCCGTCCACTGCGAGCTCGTAAGCGGTTTTGGCACCAAGTCCGTCGATGTGGGCGGTCAGCCGGTTGAGGCGGTCGTATTCGAAGGTTTCGTGACTGCCGTCGGGATAGTCGGTACGGACGGGGTTGCCCGCTGCGTCGTAGTGGTGGCGGGTGGTATGGCCCAGCGCATCGGTAACGGTTTCGAGATCGCCGTATTCGGTGTAACCAAAACGGGTGGTTTCGCCGGTACAGTCGGTAAAGCAGACGAGCTGGTCGAGGGTGTCGTGGTTAACTGCTAATGAGATTGTTAAAGAGCAAATGCTTCAGACGACCTCAAAGAAAGTATTGAGGCCGTCTGAAAAACAGAAACCGCGTGCGTGCGTACTGCACACCCCCTACGTCAGGGCTGAAGGTTTTGTGTAGGCTGCGGCTTACCCTACATCGGAATTGGAAGTTTCATTTGCTACAGTTCGATTACACCTTGATAAAACATTCAAAAAAATCAAAGTGATTTTTATCAAATGCAATTAATAACTTGCCTTCAGGAATTTTTTTCCCTGTCATACCTCCTATACAAATCCCGAGATTCTTAAAAAGAATATATTTTTTTCCTTCGATAAATTCTGAATCGATGGCTTTAAGGTCTTCGATTGAATTTTTAAATATATCAATATCTCCTAATATGGGATTAGAATCTTTTAAGCAATATCCATAAACCAATTTATCGTTTTCATAAACTAACTCACAAGCATTCCTATATTCCACCTTATTATTCATAATATTATCTTCAACCATTCTTGCTGGTTTTCCATATTTTTCTTGTACGTCCTCAAGAGAAGTACCAAATACAAAATCACCAATTGATTCATATGGCTTAATCAAGTAGGTCATATTAACCCTTTCTAATATATTTACATTAATAAAATAGGAACATTTACCAATAATTCTACGCAGTCTTGCTGCCTGTTTCCTAGAAATTAATCCCTGCCGTTTAGTATCTGAAATCATTCTCCCACATGATTTTATATACGCCTTTTATTCTATTTCAAAGGCAGCAGTATGATATGAAAACCCTTTCGTGCGCAGAATTTTGACAAAATAAGATGAAGGTTGTCTGAAAGTTAGTTTTCAGACAACCTCTATGTTAACTGCCAATGAGATTGTTAAAGAACAAATGGTTCAGACGACCTCAAAGAAGATAGTGAGGTCGTCTGAAAAACAGAAACTGCGTGCATGCAACATACACTCTACGTCAGGACTGAAGGCTTTGTCCGAGCTACGGCTTGCTAGAATTTAACGTTTCATGTGGAAGATGACTTACTATATGATTAAATATTTGTTTAAGTCGTTTGTACGAAGAATAATCCACCCGATAGATCTCGATTTATAAAAATATATCCTATGTTCTCAGTTAAATAAAAAATTTCATTTACTTCTTTAGGTAGATCCATTCCTAAGATTTGACCTATGAAAATATATTTTTCTAGAAAATCATCACCTTCTTGTTGTAAATATTCAGGTTGTCCTCCTAAAAAACTCATTTCATCTAAATTCTCAATAGGATTAATTGGATAAAATTCATCTAGGTTAAACTTGAACTGACTTTTATCTCCGACGATAACTTTCGTGTATCCTTGAATAGCATCGTCAATTTCAGTAATGTAGTCAAGAAAATAATCTTCTTTATCATAATAAGAAAAAACGTAAATTGCTTTATCTTTATATTCCTTCCCCTGAAAATCTGTTTTAAATTGAGGTGCAATAGTTAATAAATTCTCAATCGGTATGAAAGCGATCAATGCTAACTCATGACCATCTGGCGCTATCACTTTATTTGAATAGTCTAAATCTAGCCCAACTAATATATCATTTATATTGGACTTACTATCTAAAAAGTTAAAATTAACGTATCCATTTTTTTTCATTTAAATTCTCCTAAAAATTTAAGGACATTTCTTACCTGTTTTTTTCAATTTTCTAAGAAATTTTTTAGCTTCTTTTCTTAATCGTTTTCTTTGAGCTTTAGGAGTTCCCGTTTTTCTCAATCCTCCTTGAGCAATATCAATCTCTCGATGTAAATCAGTATGCATTTGATTTCTACCCAAACCATAATGAGAACGCCTAATCTCTGCTTCATGGTAATGAGTGCCACCAATCCCTCTAGTATCTTTTGCTGGCCCTCTTGTATGATGATCCAAATCTAAAGCAATAGCTGGATTCTGGCTTAATCGATTATTTTTAGTTGTATAACCATTTTGAACTAATGCTTCATGCCTAATTAACTCATGGGCTTGTAAGCCATCTCCAACATGAGTACTACTATTAAGACTCCCATAGGTACCTATATCAAATAAATTAGCTAGCCCTAAAGGATCAACCCAAGCCTGTGTACTTGGCGCAAAAGCATACAGATTATCCCCACCCAACAGCCCAATCGGATCCTGATTCACAAACCGCCCGGCCTCAGGCTCGTAATACCGCATCAGGTTGTAATGCAGTCCGGTCTCTTCATCGAAGTATTGGTTTTGCAATCTGAACGGCTGGTGCGCATTCTTGTAAACCCGCTCGTCCTTTTTCAGACGGCCCCAGGCGGTGTATTCGCCGTACCATAAGAGATTGCCGTGGATGTCAGTCATTTCCCTCGGTATGCTGATTTGATCATTGTGGAAATAGGCGAGGTATTGTTTGCTGTCTTTGGCGTTGTCAAAGATTTGCGCCAGCGGTTCGTAGCTGTCTTGGTCGGTGTAGATATAGGTGTAGCTGCCTTTGTAGGTGTACTCCTGAAGTAATCGCGTTCCGTCCCAGACGAAGTGGGTGCGTTTCGGGTCGGTACTGGTCCAGGCAAGTTTGTCTTGGCGTTCTTTAGAAAGACGTCGTCCGAACGGGTCGTAGGCGTATGTCCAAATCTCGGTATTGCCGGCGGGCTTTTTGATTTCGGCGCGGACGAGTTGGTTTTCGAGATCGTATTGGTAATATTGGTTTTCGCCGTTGGGCAGCTGGCGGTAGATTAGGTTGCCCAATGCGTCGTAGGTGTATTCGATGCCGTTGTATTCTTTGAGGCGGTTGCCGCTGACAAGATTGTTGCCCTTTCCTTCGGCCGCTTTGTCGGAAAGGATGTTGTGGGCGGGGTCGAAGGCGAAGGTTTCGCTGCGGCCGCTTTGGCTGTTGCGGGCTTCCTGAATACGTCCGATTTTGTCGTAAACGTAATTAAGGACGCCGCTTCTTTGGTCGGCGCTTTGAATGAGGTTGCCGGCTTTGTCGTAGGCGTAGCGGCGGTTGACGGCGCCGCCGGCCAATGGGTTTTGTTTGCCGCGGAGTGTTGGTGTGCCGCTCCAGACGGTACGCTGGCTTTTCAAACGACCCATGGGGTCGTAGTCGTACAGGCTGCTGATGCTGCCCTGCGTCCTTTGGATTTCGCGGTGCAGTTTGTCGCGTTCGATGTCGGTTATGACTTCGCCGTCGAGGCTGATTTGGTGCAGGTGTCCGCTGCCGTAGTAAAGGTAATCGATAGGGCGGCCGTCGGGCAGGATGGTGCGGATGCGGTTGCCCAACGGGTCGTATTGGTAGCCTACGGTGGCGCTTTGGCCGTTGTGGACGGTGGTTTCGCCGATGAGGCGGTCGAGTTCGTCGTAGGCGAGTTCGACGCTGCTGTGCTGGTTGCGGGCTTTGGTCAGGTTGCCGGTAATCGGGTCGTATTCGAAACGGGTGCGGCTGATGCCTTCATCTTTGCTTTGTCCGTTGCGACCGGAGACTTTGCGGCTTTGTTTTTCGATCAGTTGGCCGAGGATGTTGCGTTTGAAATGATGGATGTGCCAAGTTTCGGGACGGTCTTTCAGACGGCCTTCATGATTGCTTTGGCCGTATTCGGTCTGGTGGACCAGTTGTCCGGCGACATCGTAGCCGTAGGCGGTGATTTTGCCGTCCCAGCCGGTTTCTTGGATCAGGTTGTCGGTTCGGTCGTAATCGAGACGGTAGGTTTCGCCGTTTTCGTTGGTGAGGACGGTCAGACGGCGGGCTTTGTCGTAGGCGTAGGCGTAGGTATGGCCCAGCGCGTTGGTGCGTTTGAGCGGCAGTCCGTCCACTGCGAGTTCGTAGGCGGTTTTGGCACCGAGTCCGTCGATGTGGGCGGTCAGACGGTTGAGGCGGTCGTATTCGAAGGTTTCGTGACTGCCGTCGGGGTAGTCGGTACGGACGGGGTTGCCCGCTGCGTCGTAGTGGTGGCGGGTGGTATGGCCCAGCGCATCGGTAACGGTTTCGAGATCGCCGTATTCGGTGTAACCGAAGCGGGTGGTTTCGCCGGTACAGTCGGTGAAGCTGACGAGTTGGTCGAGGGTGTCGTAGTGTAGGCGTCGGGTTTTGCCTAAGGCGTCGGTAATGGTTTCGGGCAGCCATCGGGCGTTGTAGCCGTAGCTTGTGGTGTAACCGGCGGGATCGGTGATGCTGATGAGGTTGCCGCGTCCGTCGTAATCGTAGGCGGTAATCCTGCCTGCGGGATCGTTGACGGCAATCGGCAGGTTGAGGGTTTCGTGGTAGTCGATTTGAGTGCTGCTGCCGTCCGGGGCGGTGATAGCGATGACATTGCCTTCGGTATCGTAGAGATAGCGGGTTTCGTGTCCGAGGGGGTCGCGTTCTACGGTAATGCGGCCATAGTCGTCGCGTTCGCTGTCGCTGCGTTGTCCGTCGGCGTCGATGCGGTAGACGAGTTCGCGGTTTTCGTCGAAACCGTACACTTCCGTCCGTCCCAATGCGTCGGTAACGACGGTATGGTCTTTGCGGTAGGCGAACGTCCATTCTTCACCGAGGTTGTTGCTGCTTTTAAGCACTTTGCCGTCGGCGTCGTAACGGTCGTATTCGTAGCGGGACACCAGTCCGTCGGGTTGGCTATGTTCGACCATGATGTGGTTTCGGTAGGCGAAACCGCGCAGTTTTTTGCCGTCTCGTCCGTAAACGGCGGTCAAATTGCCGCAGCCGTCGTAGTCGTAGCGCACCAATTCCTTGCCGTTGAAGGTGACGGAAGTAAGGCGGTTGACGTAGAAACGTTCGTCTTCGGAAACGAATACGTCCCGTTCTCCGGCCGGGTCGAAGTCGGGATCGTTGTCGTGCAGACGGATGGAGGAGAATACGGGCTGAAAGTGTCGGCCACTGCCGTCGTAAATGCTGTGCGGCAGTCCGTTGTCGTTGTAGCAGAGGCGGATATGGCGGCCGTTGCGGTCGAGTTGTGCGACCAGTTGGAAAATGCCGCAGCCGGAATCGACTTCGGCAAACAGTAGCCGTGCGCCGCCGTCGGGGGAGGCGATTTGGTAGAGGTCGTCTGAAATCTGAGAAAAGAAGATTTGTTCGTAAGGATCAAAATAGGCGTTATCCAGACCGTAGGGATCTTCTTCGGCGGAAGCAGGTCTTGGGGCAGCCTCTTCTTCATATAAATCGTCTTCATCTTCGTCGGCTGCGGAATAAGGCTCGTCCGCTTCGTCGCTGATATCCGGCAACGAAATTTCCCTGCCCTGTTCATCAATATAGAGGAAACCGTCGGCAGTGCGGACAAGACGCATGGAGAACGGCAGCGACCAACCCTGTCCCAGCCAGCCGTTGCCTATTTGGTCGGAATAGTAGCTGCGCTGCCAAACAAGTGGAAGCGGGGAGTCAAATGCAAAGTCAGTCTCTGTTTCATCAAATAATACTTTGATACCGAGTACGGCATTGACAGGATTACCGATAGCTGCTGCAACCTTACAGGGAATACAGTGACCATGACCAGAAGTAACTACCCCACCATCAGAACCTGCTCCGCTGCCCCCGCCAAAACCACTGACCATCTTTCGTGAAGGCAGTCTAACACTAGGCAAACCTGGGACCATTGAAGCGAGCGAAACCACATCAGATACAGCATCAGCCACATTAGCTGCAGCAGAGTCAGGAGCAACCAAAGAAAGGGCACTAGAGGCAACATCGGCCACCATCTCTATCACATCTACCGGCCCGGCTGCATTAGTCAGCGGCTCAGGCGGATTGGCAGAACCTTGAGACACCATGGCAGGTGCAGAAGGCTGAGGAACAAGAATACCTATGGTGTTACCGGAAGAGGACATGCGATTACTCCGTCGAAATCCTAATTAATCTACAAGTAGAAACCTCAAAACAAGGAACCTCAATCACTTTCTGAGGACTTTGAACACATTATTTTGCAAAAATTATAACAAACAATAAGCTATAAATAAAACTGTATTTGATAAACTTTATTATCTATAATATCATATAGTAAGCGCATATTTTTAAAGATTATTTACATTTCTTTAGTTATTATTTCAAGTGGTTTAAATTTATATTTATCAACACATCAAATTATGCTAGAGTACGAGTCTTAGCAGTTGTATCTAATTAGCAACTTGGGAATCTAAAAACTCTTCTCTTGTGATGACTACTTATGTTTAAGCAAAATGAAGTCTATTTTTTTGGCAAACTGAATCAATCCCGTGATTTTATTTTCTCCGAGAATCTTCAAACTCATGATAGATTCTTTTGGGATAACTGGTTTAACCGATGCTCCGGCCAAAACAAATTAATTTCATTCACTCGAAAAACATATTCCCCTTTGCAAATTTGGCTATTTTGCATCAAATTACCCGATGATCTTATTTATACTGGTATGGCTGCTGGTAGTTCTGATAAAATTGGCAGAAAATACCCATTTGTGTTATTTTATAAACCTAGCTCTATTCCCGAATCACTTGATTCTCTTTTTTTTCTTTTAAAGAAAAAAAATTCCTTTCGCAAGATATTAAAAGAAGGGGAATATTGTATCGAAGATTTTTACAGTAGTGATACAACAGAGAGCTCTATCCTCTCTGAATCCTTTCACAACTTTTTATCTGATTCAGACGGCATTGGTAGTTTTTGGCAAGAGATTGAAAGCGGTTACCACATAAAACATGAAGGCCTCCCCTCATGCTCACTGTTTAATAAGTTATTTGGATTATAAGTAGATGAACACATTTCCTCGATGGGACGAGCCTATCTCTATCGACAGTCCCGAAGGTGTAAATATCGAATACGATAGCCGCTTTTTAGAACTACAAAGCGTAGCTGAAGGCAAACCAGAACAACAATATGGTGACACGATTATTCCGGCAGAAGAGGCCGACTGGGCAACAGTAGAAAAGTTGTGCAATCAATTGCTAGCCGAGTCTAAAGATTTACATGTCTTGGCTTATTATGCACAAGCTCTTACTGCCAAACATGGACTCGTAGGGTTCTACGCTGGCTGCGAAGCAATTAGAGCTAATATAGACTTATATTGGGAATCCATTTACCCCAAACTTGAAGATGAAGACGGTGAATTTGATCCCTTTTACAGGATCAATGCCCTTAGCTCCTTTACTACACTTGATGGCATCATCAAAGAGATTCTTGCATCTAAATTATTGATAAATGGGTTAACTCAACAACCAATTACTGTCAAAGAAGCTGTTTCCATACTACAAGGAAATGATTCACAAAATTATCCAGGAGGTAAAGAGCGGCTAATGCTCGATATTAGAGTAAATGCCGATACAGGGAAACCTGAATTAACTGCATTAATTCAAGCATTGGACTGTCTGAAAGACATCCAACGCATTTTCTCGTCTAATTTACAGGATGAACACTCACTTGATTTTGATGTTATTCAGAAACCCCTTACCCTAATTCACAAAGCCATCAACTATAATGATGGGAGCACTCCCTCAGTACAGCAGACAGAACAGCCTGAGTTACCCTCTGAAACTAACAGCTTGGCTATTACGCAAGAACAATCTATTCAAGAGGCTGATGCATGGCGCCGTCTGAATATTAAAAATCGCGCTGATGTTGATCTGGCTTTAGAGAAAATCTGCATTTATTTTGAAACTCTTGAGCCCAGCCACCCTGCACCACTGTTTATCCGCAGAGTGCAACGACAAATGAATATGAACTTTTATGACATCATGAAAGATATTAGCCCAGAAAGTATTGTCAATTTAGAAGTTTTAATTGGCAAACCAGATGAAGATACAGCAAATTCCTAAAATTAGTAAACCTCATCCACAATTTCGTAAATATCTTTTAGATATACAACATTATTAATTATCCTAAGGTTATAACCATGTCACGAAATAAATCATCAGGTCAAAAGTTTATTGCCCGCAATCGAGCTCCTCGCGTGCAAATTGAATATGACGTAGAGTTGTATGGCTCAGAGAAAAAGATTGAACTGCCTTTCGTTATGGGTGTTATGGCAGATTTGGTTGGTAAACCTGTCGAGCCACTGCCTGACTTGGCCGAACGAAAATTCTTAGAAATTGATGTAGACAATTTCGACGAACGCATGAAAGCCCTTAAACCTCGTGTCGCCTTCAACGTAAAAAATACATTGACAGGTGAAGGGAATTTGAATGTAGAACTCGAATTGGAAAGCATGGATGACTTCTCACCGGCTGCGATAGCTAAAAAAGTAGCACCTCTAAATGAGCTTTTACAGGCACGTACAGAACTGTCTAATTTACTCTCATATATGGATGGTAAAAGTGGGGCTGAAGAACTAATTGGAAAAGTCTTAGGAGACAGCGAATTACTAAAAAGTCTTGCAGCCGCGCCCAAATCAACATCCAAAAATGAACAATAGTCTCTAATAAAACTAGAAGTGAAAGTAAATCATGGCTGAAAAACAATTAGATACCCTAGAAAATGGCAGTTCGCAACATGTGTTTGCAACCAATGAATTTGAACAGCTGCTTCAAAAAGAATTCAAACCTAAAACGGAAGAAGCTAAAAGCGCTGTAACTAATGCAGTCGCAACATTGGCTCAGCAAGCCTTACAAAATGTCGTCACCATTTCAGATGATACCTATCAAACCATTGAAGCAATTATTGCCGAAATTGACAGAAAGCTTTCTGAACAAATCAACTTGATCTTGCATCATGAGGACTTTCAAAAGCTTGAAGGTGAATGGCGCGGCCTGCATCATTTAGTGACCAATACCGAAACAGATACTTTACTGAAAATCAAAGTATTACCTATTTCCAAAAAGGAAGTTGCTCGTAATTTAAAACGCTTTAAAGGTACGGCTTGGGATCAAAGCCCACTCTTTAAACGTATTTATGAGGAAGAATACGGCCAATTTGGCGGTGAACCCTTTGGTTGCTTAGTAGGTGACTATTATTTTGATCACTCTGCCCCTGATGTAGAAATGCTCAATAGTCTTGAGAAGATTGCAGCGGCTGCACACTGTCCATTTATTGCTGGTGCATCTCCCAAATTAATGCAAATGGAGTCTTGGCAAGAATTAGCTAATCCGCGCGACTTAAGTAAAATTTTCCAAAATGCCGAATATGCTCCATGGCGAAGCCTGCGTGAATCCGAAGATTCACGTTATATCGGTTTAGCCCTGCCTCGTTTCCTGTCTCGCCTGCCTTATGGTGCCACAACAAATCCTGTAGACGAATTTGACTTCGAAGAGGAAACAGAAGGTGCAGATCACAATAAATATACTTGGGCCAATGCTGCTTATGCAATGGCAGTAAATATTAATCGCTCATTTAAATACTATGGTTGGTGTACCGCTATTCGCGGTGTGGAATCAGGCGGTATCGTTGAAAATCTTCCCTGCCACACATTCCCAACCGATGATGGTGGTGTAGACATGAAATGCCCAACAGAAATCGCCATTAGCGACCGCCGAGAGGCAGAATTGGCTGCATTGGGCTTTATGCCATTAATTCATCGCAAGAACACGGATTTAGCTGCATTTATCGGTGCGCAATCTTTGCATAAACCATCTGAATATTATGATCCAGATGCTACCGCCAATGCACGTTTATCTGCTCGCTTGCCTTATTTATTCGCATGCTGCCGTTTCGCACACTACTTAAAATGTATTGTTCGTGACAAAGTTGGCTCATTCCGCGAACGTGATGACATGGAACGCTGGTTGAACGAATGGATTATGAATTATGTAGATGGAGACCCTGCCAACTCTACGCAAGAAACGAAAGCACGCAAACCATTAGCTGCTGCAGAGGTAGTTGTAGAAGAAGTAGAAGATAATCCAGGATACTACACTTCTAAGTTCTTCCTGCGTCCTCATTATCAACTTGAGGGGCTTACCGTTTCTCTACGCTTGGTTTCCAAATTGCCTTCGACTAAACAAGAATAGTCAGGCTTAGTTTATTTAGTTGGGTATATTTAGTGCCCTGTTGTTAAATCGCTTGTATTTTTTAACTAGGAGAGTAAAAAATGGCTATTGATATGTTCATGAAAGTTGAAGGTGTAAATGGCGAATCAAAAGATTCTAACCACAAAGACTGGACTAACATCGAAAGTTTTGACTGGGGTGCAGAGCAACCTGGTTCAATGACTAGCGGTGGTGGCGGTGGTGCCGGTAAAGTCAATTTCAATGACTTGACCGTAGTTGCTGCTATCGATAAAGCAGCTCCAACCATTTTGAAAAACTGCGCTACTGGCCAACACTTGAGCAAAGTAGAAATTTCTGTATGTAAAGCTGGTGGTGAACAAATTGAATACTCACGCACTACATTAGAAGATGTCTTAGTGACCGGTGTGAAATTCATTGGCGTACAAGACAATGATGCTCTGAAAATGCGTTATTCATTCCAAGCTGCAAAAGTGAAAAACCAATATTGGGAACAAACCGATAAAGGTTCTAAAGGTGCTGAAGTTCAAATGGCCTTCAATATCAAAGAAAACAAATCTGCATAATTGATATGTAGATTTAATTAAAAAAGCCTGACTTAAAAGGCGTTTTTAAGTCAGGCTTTATATATAAATGTTTTCACTTTTCAGACGGCACTACTTAACTGAAAAATTAATCTTGTTTTTAACTTCTATTATTCATCTTTATAAATTAAATAAGGGATCATTGAAATGGATTTGAAGACTAAATTATCAGAGATGATTGAGCTTGTACGTTCAAATCCTGACAATCAAGAACATCGTTTAGCACTGATTCAATATCAGTGTCTGTGCGCAAAATGGGAACAGGCTTTAAAACAGATTGGACAATATCAAAAACTGTTTCCTCATACCCAAAAACCTTTAATGCTTTATCTTATTGAAAATATTTCTGCTGAAATGCGGCGTCAGGCAGTTTTGGAAGCCCAACAAAAACCAAAAACACTAGAACAACACGCAAGCAAACTTGATATTCTTCAAAAGCAACTCTCTTTAGTTGCCCATGTTTCAGAACAGAAAAATAAAGCCCTTGTCGATGATTATACTGTGCTATCTGAGAATATAGAAGGCTCGCCCGTACATATTACTTACCTTTTAGCAGATAAATCAGTTTCCGAGATTGATAGTGACTGGATTATGGATGGAGACGTACGTACCGCCTTCGTTTATGAATATTTCTATCAAGGTCACTACTACTGGCAAACATGGAATTCTATTGAAAATATTTCTTTCAAGACACCAAGTTCCTTACTGGACATCATTTGGAGGCCGTCTGAAATCAAATTTACTAATGGTGAATGTATTCAATGTACCAGCCCTGCTCGTTATGCTGTTATGCCTGGTGAAGAAACAGCATGGTCAGATCTACTAATGAAATGTTCACAAACTGACTGGATAGAAATAGCAGAGCAACTCTTTACAGGGGTTGGTCAAAAAACTTTGTATACCGACAACCATGATTTTGGCCTTTTAGATATTTGTAATATTAGATTTGAACAAAATCATTAAAATCTATCCATCTTTCAAACCCAACAATTAAACATGTCGCAATTCAAAAATCAACTGTTACCCTCTTTATTTGACAGACTAACAGATGAAGAGCCACGCAGAAAAAAAGAGGCACGCTCCGATCAGGTCATTAATCTTGATCAATATCGGCAAGCAGTACTGCGTGATATTCTTTATCTACTGAATACATGCAACATGCAAGCAGAAACTATGGGGATTGACCTAACTGAAAATGTACGCTCTTCTACATTAAATTATGGTATCCCTCCCCTTTCTGGTATTAATTTTTCCGATATTGAATGGCAAGATGTGGAACAGAATATCAAACAAGCCATCATCGATTTTGAACCGCGTCTTGAAAATAAGACTCTACAAGTGATCGTAAATACCTCAGACGATGATGACGATGCTTTACACAATAAACTCATTATTGAAATCAAAGGTTACCTGAAACTCAATCCTTATCCTAAAGAATTCTTGCTCCGAACCAGCATGGATGTTGAAACAGGATTGTTTGACTTATTAGATGGGGGAAATGGGGCTTGAATAATAAATTACTGTCTTACTACAACAAAGAGCTAACTTTTCTAAAGGAAATGGGTAAAGAGTTTGCAGCCCAATATCCTAAGATAGCCTCAAGATTAGCTTTAGATACAACTGATATTCCTGACCCCTATGTTGAAAGACTCTTGGAAGGGGTAAGTTTTCTTACTGCACGCACCCAACTTAAACTGGATGCGGAGTATCCTCGTTTTGTCCAAAGAATCTTAGAAGTTGTTTATCCTGACTTCATCAATCAAAAACCGGCTGCAGCTATTGTCAATCTAGAGCCTACTAATCAATATAACGCTGATGTGATCAATCTACTGGAACGAGGAAAAATATTAAGGTCTCTGCCTATTGATGAATTTAGAGTAAGTTGTCCATTTTCTGTAACTAAAACTACTGAAATTCTGCCACTTCGTATTGAAAAAGCCAAATATACTGACTCAATAGGTTATTTACCAAACGCACTCCCTGCACTCAAACAATCCTCTGGTAAGAAAGTACAATCTGCCTTGCGTTTGGATTTTTCATTGAGCGTACCAGGTACATGTTCAGAGATGTTGCCAGATGAATTATCTATATTTTTGGGTACAGAGCTTTCCAAATCATCTTCATTGCTGTTTCTATTGGCTTCTGAATGCGTGGGTGTTGTTTGCCACAGTTACGAAAATCCAAAACAATGGTATTACCCATTACCTACTACACCAGAACATCGTGGTTTTCGAGAAGATGAAGCCTTATCATTTAATTTAGATAAATCGGTGAGTGCATTCCGAATTATGCAGGAGTATTCACGCCTACCGGAAAAGTTTCTATTTATTTCTCAAAAAAATATTAAACAAGCCGTCCAACAAGCCGAAAAAAAAGGACACTTACCTAAAGTACCTGAACATTTAGAGGAAATCGTAAACGATAAGGGAGTCAATAAAAAAATTATTACTTATCGTAAACGCTATTTTAGTCTTTCATTTTTATTCAGTAATAAAATACCTGAATTAACTGAGCTGATCGGTGTAGATGATTTCTCTGTAAATGCCGTACCAGTCGTCAACTTATTCAGAAAAAAAAGCTCACGCTTTCCGGTAAATATTCAAGATCAGGAGTACCATGTCGTTATCGACCGTACCCAGCCCCTGAATTATGAAGTCTACGCTATCGAGCAAGTAAAAGGCTTTGATACCAACAACCTTCAAACCGTAGTATTTTCACCAATGTACAAAGCACCGGATATAGGACTCTTTCCTGAGTCCCAAACTCAACATGCTTATTTTTCTGCTCGTCGTGCTGATAGAGTACCATCCGAAAACTCAGCTAAAAATGGTTTTCGCTCTTCCTATTTAGGTAGTGAGGTATTTTTATCTCTTGCTAATAATCAGAATTACGCCTTTAATTCAAACATACAACACCTTTCTGTCGATACTTGGTGTACAAGCAGAGATTTGCCTCTAATCATGCCTCGAGACGGAGAATCTGACTTTCTTATTGAGGGATTTTTGCCAGTCAAATCAATTAAACTGATTTCTAAATTAACAAGGCCTCAAGAAGCAGTAAGTGAAGATAGGACACTTTGGTCATTTTTAAATCAATTGAGCTTAAATTACCTATCGCTCTTGAATACTGATAAAGAAGATGCGCCTGTTGCTTTGAAAGAGCTTTTAACAGTATTTGTTTCTTCTGAAAGCGATTTACTGAAAAAACAGATTGAATCAATTACACGAGTTGAAACCTCAATTATTAACAAAGTAGTCCGTCATTATGGAGTTGCAGCCCCTATCAGAGGAATCAACATTACTATTACACTAGACGAAGCTCAATTAGGCGGCGTCCATCCTTTCCTATTTGGATCAGTTTTAAACCATTATTTCCGACGTTTGGTGTCTATTAACTCATTTGTACAACTGAGAATTGACACGCTCCAGCAAGGTCATATTGCTACTTGGCCGTCTGAAATTGGAGAGAGAATGATTATATGAGTCCAGTCAACCCTAAAACAGATTTTGGTGACTCATTAGACAATGCTTGGGATGAAAAACTTACAGTCTTTTTAAATAAAGTTTCCTCTCAGCCGTATAAGTATGATTATTTTTCACTCTTGCGCCAGCTTGAGTCCGTTAAATTTATTACTGGTGGGCAAATATTAGGCAAAGCTATTAGCCCCAAAATGGAGAAAATAAGGATCCACCAAAATCCTTCGCTTACTTTTGCCCCACGCAATCTCCAATCGGTAACCTTATCACCACATTATGTAGAAATTTCCATTAATGGATTTGGTCTGTTTGGCCCATCTGGCCCACTACCTCTACATTTAACCGAGTATGCTTATGAACGCCAACATCAACACGGTGACCGGGCATGGGCAGGTTTTGCAAATATGTTGCAACACCGTCTGGCTATCTTATTCTATCGAGCATGGGCTAATGCCCAAAGCATTACATCTTTAGATAAAAATGCTGAAGACCGCTTCGGAAAATATATTGCCAGTTTTAACGGCCTTAACATTCCGACCACACATAACAAAGGCTTAATTCACGAATTTGCCAAACGTTATTTTTCCGGTCTATTGATAAAACAAAGCCGATCTGCAGTCAACCTGCAACAACTGCTCACTCGCTATTTCCAAGTTCCCGTTAACATTCAAACTAACGTGGGGTACTGGGTTAAGGTTGAAGAAGAGAAAACGCAAATTGGGATTATGGGTAACTACACACTTGGTGATGGTTTACTACTAGGTGACAAACTCTATGATGTGCAAAGTAAATTTCGGATTATTATTGGCCCACTTACCTTACCAGCCTACCAATCATTCTTTAAAGACGGTATTAATACAGCCCGTTTACGAGAATGGGTTCGTTTATTTGCCGCAGAAGAATATGAATGGGACATTCAACCTATTCTGATGCAAAAAGAAGTTCCACTGATGGATTTAGGAGGGAACACTCAACTCGGCTTATCAACTTGGCTGGGAAATGTTTCCCGAGACGCAGAAGACTTGATTGTCAGCAATCATTAATCGGCTTTTCAGACGGCCATCGTCGATAAAAGCTTTAGAAAACTATTTTTGGACATATTTGAAATAATTTAACTAAGGACGTCTTATGTCAAACATCAGCCGCAGCGTATTATTTGGTAAGTTAAATACTACTTTGTATAAAACTTTGGAAAATGCCTATACCTTCTGTCGTCTTCGAGAAAACAGCTATGTTGAATTAGTACACTGGCTACACTCTCTACTTCAAACTGAAAAAACAGATATCTTCTGCCTGATAAATCAGTTTAACTTAGATGAAGTCAAAGCACGAAAAGATGTATTGGCTGCAGTAGAAAAATTACCTGTTGGTGCTACTGCCGTTATTGACTTCTCCGAACATATCCAAACCCTTGTCGAACAAACTTGGACATACAGTTCACTAAAATTTGGTACAGACAAAATCCGTACAGCTCATATTTTCTATACCATGCTGCAAAATAAGACTTTACAGGGTATTCTGGCCAATATTTCATCTGAGTTCCTGAAAATCAAACCGGAGACATTGGCAAACAATATTATTGCTATTACTGCTAACTCTGAAGAGAATCTTGATGTTACCCAGAATGCCTTATCTTCCGAGCCTAATGCTACCCACAAAGAAAGTGCCTTAGCTAAATACGGCAGCAATCTTACCGAAAAGGCTAAAAATGGCGAAATAGATCCAATCACAGGCCGTGACACTGAAATCAGACAAATGATTGACATCCTAATGCGTCGCCGTCAAAACAACCCGATTCTTACAGGTGAAGCCGGTGTTGGTAAGACTGCTGTGGTTGAAGCTTTGGCATTACGTTTAGCTGCCGGAGATGTTCCGCCTGGGTTGAAAGACGTTCAATTAATTCTATTGGATATCGGTTTGCTCAAAGCTGGTGCCAGTGTTAGCGGAGAATTTGAATCACGCCTCAGAGCAGTTATGGATGAAGTAGAATCCAGCCCAACCCCAATCGTGCTATTCATCGACGAAATCCATACTTTAATTGGTGCCGGTGGAGCTGTCGGTACTGGTGATGCTGCCAACTTACTCAAACCTGCATTAGCTCGTGGCAAACTTCGTACTATTGGTGCAACCACATGGGCAGAATACAAAAAATATTTTGAAAAAGATCCTGCCCTAACTCGTCGCTTCCAAGTTGTACAAGTAGATGAACCCGATGAAGAAAAAGCCATCAACATGCTTAGGGCATTGAATGCTTCTCTAGAAAAACACCATAAAGTGATTATTCTTGATGAAGCAATCCAGGCTGCTGTAAAACTTTCTCACCGCTATATTCCAGCACGTCAGCTCCCCGATAAAGCTGTAGGCCTGATTGATACTGCCTGCGCACGTGTTGCAGTCAGCCAACATGCTGTACCTGGAAGCATTGAATATCTACGCAAGAAGTCAGAAGCATTAAAACTTGAGCAAGCAAATTTAGAACGTGAGAAAAAACTCAGTTTTGATTCTGAAGCTAGAATCACAAATATTGGTAAAGAATTAACTGAGGTTGAAGGCCGTCTGAAAAAATTAGAAGACAGATGGAAATCTGAAGCAGACTTAGTTGCCGAGCTATTGGCTGTACGTGAACAAATCATGCAGGTTGAACAAGAAACAACCGATGAAGAAAATAAACAGTTGCGTACCCGCCAAAAAGAACTGGTTACTAAATTGAAAAAACTGCAAGGCGTCCAACCTTTGGTTATGCCGTTAGTAGACAGTCGTACGGTTGCTGACGTTGTAGCAGACTGGACTGGAATTCCTGTCGGAAAAATGATGAAAGACGAGGTTGAGGCTGTATTACAGCTTGCTGATACCTTAAATAAGCGCATCATCGGCCAACGCCACGGTTTGGATGCGATTGCCCGCCGTATTCAAACTTCACGCGCCAATCTAGACAATCCCAACAAGCCTATTGGTGTTTTCATGCTTGCTGGCCCTTCCGGCGTGGGTAAAACCGAAACTGCACTGGCTCTAGCCGATACATTATATGGTGGTGAACAAAACGTGATTACCATCAACATGAGTGAATATCAAGAAGCTCATACTGTATCCACTTTGAAAGGAGCTCCTCCAGGTTATGTCGGCTATGGTGAAGGTGGCGTATTGACTGAAGCTGTACGTCGTAAACCTTACAGTGTTGTCTTACTCGATGAAGTAGAAAAAGCACATCCAGATGTTCATGAAATCTTTTTCCAAGTATTCGACAAAGGCTGGATGGAAGATGGCGAGGGCCGCTATATCGACTTTAAAAACACCATTATCATTCTTACCACCAACGTTGGTACAGATTTAATTATGGATATGTGTGATGATCCCGAAATGTTGCCTACTCCAGAAGGCCTAACTAAAGCCCTGCGTACTCCCCTGCTGAAAACTTTCCCAGCTGCTTTATTAGGCCGGATGCAAGTTATTCCTTACTATCCGCTATCCGATGATATGCTCTCAAAAATTGTTGAATTGCAATTAGACCGTATCGTAAAACGCATTAAAGATAATCATGGCATCGACCTACACTATACCCCTGAAGTGTTAAAACTAATCACTTCACGTTGTACAGAAGTTGAATCAGGTGGCCGCATGATCGATGCGATTCTTACCAATACGGTTCTACCACAAATCAGCCAAGAACTACTTACCTGCGCAACACAGGGGAAACAAGTTTTGAGCGTAAATATCGACGCAAGCAATCATGACTTCAATTACCAATATAAATATAAACTTAGAAAGAAAAATACTTTATAATTCTAAGTAAAATAAGAAATCTTAGTATTTCGATCGACAGTCATAGACCAACTAGTTCCTAAAATCTAGGCTGTCGATTAATTTAAAATTTCTATCATTAAATACAATCACTATTGATGTACCTAGGTAACCAAAATGCATGGAAAACTGATAAAATATATATCATTTGCAATGATATCTTTGATGGTAAGCGCATGCGCATCCAACCATAAACCACCAAAAGAATCTGACGAAAGTGGAGAAAAAATTGATGTACAAATCATAGTTTCTCCCGATGTCAATCCAAATTTAGTTGATCAACCTTCCCCCATAAGATTGGATTTATATCAACTGTCATCTGATGGTGAATTTAAAAAAGCAAACTATTTTGATCTTACTAATAATGCTAAAGAAACTTTAGGAGACAAATTAATTCAACAAAACCAATTCATGTTACACCCTGATACGGTTTCTGTATTACCTATCAAGATGGATTCTCATCTGAAATACCTAGGTGTTGTTGCCAGTTATCGTGATTTGGATAATAGTCAATGGAGATTAATTTTATTAAAACAAAAACAACGATGGTATCAGTTTGGGAAACACTATTTCTACGTGAATATTGGGAAAAATGAATTATATCAATTATCGAAATCAGAGATGCAAGAAATGCTAAAAGAATATAAAGAGCGCCATCCTGATGATCCGACTATCAAAGAAAATGGGAAAACTCGTAAGAATAATAGTGATCTGAGCAAAGGCATTTTCCGCGAGGAATAAATACTTATATATAAATAATTTGAGGTTGAATGCATGGCAATTGAAGCAAAAGTAGTTTGGTCGGAGGGAATCTTTATTACCCCACAGCATTTCCAGCAATTTGAACGTTATCTTGAGTCTGGATTACGTCAACTAGCTGTTTCTAAAGAAGGTTATTTTTGGGGATTTTCATCTTTAGTACTGGATTCAGACGGCCTCAAACATGGTGTTCTTGGTATTCGTGAAGCAGAAGGTATTTTTCCTGATGGTTCTATATTTGTGTTTTCCCAAAAACAACTTGAAAATTTAAGCTTAAAAGTACCTGCAAACATAAAAGATACCAAAGTTTGCTTAGCCATTACTCTGCCATCCTCTGTCAATAATGAGATTGACTTTCTAAATCAAAATTCTGCTCACTCTTACCGATATAAAGCATTTGAGAAAACCCTTGCAGATACAACAAACTCCGAATTAGACGGTCGCCAAATTACACTAGCAGATCTTAATCCTACATTGATTTTAGAAAATGATTTAACTAGCAATCAAACTGCCCTTCCTATTGCAGTTATCCGATCCAGTTCAGCAGACTTTGAAATCATTCTAGACGAATCATATATTCCACCTTCCCTAGGAAGCCAAAAGCAACAACACCTAAAAGCTTACATTTCAGAAATATATGGCTTATTAATGCAAAAAAGCAATAGTCTAGCTAACGCTGTAAACGACCCGAATACCGGAGGTTCTGTTGAAGTAATGGACTTTATGATGCTTCAGACCATCAATCGGTATCTGGCTTATTTGCATCATGAAAATGAAGGCGCTCGTCAAACTCATCCAGAACAATTATTTGTCAACTTATCAAAATTATGTGCTGATTTAATGACTTTCCTTCCTTCACGCAAGGTAGGAGATGTTCCTATTTATGAACACAATGATCTAGCATCATGTTTTGGTAAATTATTTTTTAACTTGCGCAAATCACTGTCTATTGTACTTGAACAAAGAGCAATTAGAATTCCATTAGATTTGCGTGATGAAGCAACCCGAGTCGCCCAAACTCCTGATCAAAGCTTACTGGATAAAGCTTCATTTGTCCTAGCCATCAAAGCTGATATGCCTAACGAAGCCTTACGCCAAAAAATTCCAAGTGTAGTAAAAATAGGTACTGTAGAAAAAGTTAAGGAATTGGTTGCTTACCATTTACCTGGAATTAAAGTTCATGCGTTATCCGTGGCACCAAGAGAATTACCATACCATAGTGGTTATGTTTATTTTGAATTAGATAAAAAACATGAATTATGGGATATGTTTGATACTTCCTCAGGTATGGCTTTCCATTTGGCTGGTAATTTCCCTAATTTAGATGTTGAATTTTGGGCGATTAAGTCTTTAAGTTAATTTGATTTAATTTGGAATTTCATTATGAATAACCAGAATAATACTGCAAACAACGCAGTAAATGTTTATAACCCTTTAATTGAAGCTGCTAAACCTGTTCTTATCTTGGCTAACTCTATGCAGCAAACTACTAGTCAATTATCTACTGACAGCCTAATTAATAAATTCTCTCTCTTAATTAATAATTTTGAAGAGAATGCTGAAAAAAATGGAGCTAAATATGATGCCATTCAGGCTGCAAAATACTGTCTTTGTACATTTGTAGATGAATTAGCAGTCCGTGCAGGCTGGGCTGATGAAACTTGGTCAAAGAATAGCTTATTAGTATCTTTTTACGATGAAACTTGGGGTGGAGAACGTTTTTTTGAAATCATTCAAAATTTGAAACAAGATTCTGATAAGAATATTGATTTATTGGAGTTTATGTATTTATGCCTACAATTTGGTTACAAAGGTAAGTACCAGGTTCTAAACAATGGGGAGCTTGAGATCGATAAAATTAAAAGGGACCTACTTGCCTTAATTCACAGTAAACGACCTGACCAAACTGCTAATCTTTTTAAACATAACCCGATTATTACAAATAATATTCAAAGGAAACGCAGGCTTGCTATTCCTTTATGGGTAGTAGGCGTATTAGGAGCTGTTGCATTAGGTGTAGGCTATTTTACAATGCAATGGTCATTAGGAGATAAATTCAATACAGCCAGTACAAAAGTAAACAGCCTCAAACTCCCTTCAGTAATCACCAAACAACAGGATACACAAAAAACAGTCCGACTACGGCCTTTATTGGAAAATGAGATTGCTAGAAAATTAGTATCTGTGGAAGATTTTCAAGACAGAAGCACTGTTACTATTTTAGGTGATGGCTTATTTGAATCCGGCTCTGCACAAATTCAAGACCAATATTATCCTGTTTTGGCTGCGGTTAGCCAAGCCTTAGATAGTGTGGAAGGACAAATTATTGTTACGGGATACACTGACAATCAGCCAATTCAGAGCTTAAATTTTCCATCCAACTGGCATTTATCACAGGCTCGGGCAGATGCAGTAAAAGAAATTTTATTGAATTACGTTAAAAATGGTGGAACACGCATCCGTTCTGAAGGGCGAGGCTCAACCGATCCTGTAGCACCAAACGATACTTTGGAGAACAGGGCTAAAAACCGAAGGGTTGAAATTACATTATTTACTACAGAAACTGGACCCAAACTAGGTAGCACAGTCGAAATAAAAAACAATACCTCCAATCCTTAACAAAACGGTAGTGCAAACACACAATAATCTATTTTAGATTGATACGGAAAAAATAGACATGAAAAAAATTATTTATTTTCTAGGTTCTCGCTCTTTATGGGTGATGTTGGGTATTACTGGCCTAATTATATTAGTATGGTTTATTGGCCCATTAATCTCCATAGGTGAAGTTCGCCCCTTAGTAAGCAAAACTATTCGTTTTGCAGTGTGTGCCACTATTATTGGTATTTGGTTGGCTAAAGCTGTATTTCGCCAATATCGTGAATCCCGACGAAACGCTGCTTTATTGAAAGAAATTCGAGCAGCCCAAGAACCTATTTTAAAAAGTGCAAATGATGTTAGCTCTATGAGCCGCCAGTTTGCTGAAATGGACAAAGTATTAAAGAATGCTAAATTTTCTAAATCTAAAAACAGTTTGTTGGCTAGACTAGAAGAAGGTCAATACCTCTATCAAATGCCATGGTATGTTGTCCTAGGGGCAGCAGGATCTGGTAAAACGACTGCACTCAAACGTTCTGGCCTTAACTTCCCCTTAGAGAGCACTTTGGGGACATCTGTAAGTGGCCTAGCAGGTACACGAGATTGTGATTGGTTCCTATCGGATGAAATAGTATTTCTCGATACAGCTGGTAGATTATCTTTACATGACAATCATAGCAGTAAAGATTCTAGTGACTGGGAAGAATTTGTAACGCTGCTACAACGTTACCGACCTAAACAGCCAATAAACGGAGTATTGGTTACTGTAGGCGTAGATGATTTATTGGGCGGAAAAACCAATATAACAGAAATCTCAGTAGAACTGCGTAAAAGAATCCATGAAATGCATACTAAATTAGGTATACATTTTCCAGTTTATCTTATGATAACCAAATTAGATTTATTGCATGGTTTTAATGAATTCTTTAACCATCTAACTGAAGAACAAAGAAATCAATATTTAGGGATTCCTCTATCTAATACAGAAGGAATGGAAACCCCTATCGCTACTGCTTCTAATGCCTTAGCAGATATTGTAGATAAATTACGCTCCTCTATGTTGGGTACTGTTCACCAATTAGAATCCACTGAAGACAAGGCTGCGGCTTTTGCATTCCCTGAGGAGTTCGAGCGTCTTAATCAGGCCGTACTTTCCCTATTTAAAGAACTGTCTAAATCTTCAAAATTTGAGCAACCTATCGCATGGAGAGGTGTTTATTTTTCAAGCTCAACTCAAACAGGACAACATCTCAACCCTATACTGGAAGGTTTGCAAAGTGATTTCCAATTATCTAAAAAATACTTGGATTCAAACCAGGCCTCTACTCAGAATAACGAACATAGCTTTTTCTTAAATAGACTATTTGCTGACGTTATTTTAAGCGAGGCAAATTTGGCTGGTGAGAATAAATCTTGGTTTGTCAAAAAACAAATCTTGTATTGGCTAGGTATTGGAGCTATTGCAACTGTAGTAATCGCATGTTTGACAATGATGTTGAATAGTTACTCCAATAACCAATCATATCTTGAACAGGTTGATAAAAAAGCAACTGACTTAGCTTCAGATGTAAAAAAATATACAGACGGCCCTGATTTACTTAAGGCTGTAACATTTGCTGAACAAGTTAGAGATACAACTACCAGTAAAGAAATTCCAGATTTATTATCCCCTCCGCTCAGCTATCGTATTGGCCTTTATCAAGGCAGCCAAATGAAAGATGTTGGGGAGTCAGCCTATTATAGAATTCTTCAAGACAACGTAATGCCATTAATCAGCTATAAGTTGGATGAACTTCTACGCACAGCTAATGGCTCCAACAATATTAATAGCTATGATGCATTAAAAGCTTATCTTATGATGTTCCACAAAGAACATTTTGATGCTGCTTTTATGCAAAACTGGTTAATGTCCAATTTGTCTAAAACAGAATCATCAGGTATGAGTGACCAACAAAAAAAATCTGTTGAAAAAGCTCTGAATCAGATTCTTTCAAAACAAAGCATTACACCAAGCGTTCCCTATGATGAAGAATTAGTAGAACGTCGTAGACAGGAAATTGCGCAAAGAGACATTGCAACCATGGTATTAGAAGATACCATAAATACAGTTACTCTCTCTGGAAAGGGAGGAGTTACACCTGTATCCTTTTCAAGTATGGGTGGAGTGCAAAGTCACTTGTTATTCCGACGTAAGACTGGTGGAACTCTGAAAGAACCTATTAACTTTATTTATACCAAAGAAGCCTACATTACTAAAGTTTTGCCTGCTATGGTTAAATCTGCAGAGCAGTTTTTTAATGAAGACAACTGGGTATTAGGTGACTATGCTTCTTTAAGTCAAAGCAAGGCATCTGTCCTTTCTGATGCCCAAAGAATCTATTTCAGTAATTACATCAAAGTTTGGAATAGTTATTTATCTGATTTGTCATTAGTAACACCAAAGTCATCACGAGAGAGTACTCAAATTGCTAAGCTGCTATCTGAAAAGAACTCACCTTTAGTCAATATTATTAAAGGAATTAGTGATAATACGACTTTAACTATTGACAAACGAATAACAGAAAAAGCTGGAAGCAAAATTACTGATTGGTTAAATAGAGCGGGACTCTCGAAACTCTTAGAGAGTGAAGAGGGGAATAATGTAAAGAATGAATTAGCTGCTTTAAAACAAGCAACTCCAGTCGATGATGCTTTTGCAGATTTCCATATATTAACTGAAACCACTAATGATCAACCTCCAGCTATTAATAACGTTACAGAAGCTATAAATGATTTATATGTTTATTTAGTTGCCGTTAATGTTGCTGTAGAAAAAGGAGTGGACTTACCACCTGATGATCCTTTCGTAAAATACAAGGCTGAAGTAAATAGACTGCCACCTCCCTTTCGCCAAATGTTAGATAACTTTTCTGAAATTATTCTGAAAAACACTAACAAAATTGTTGATGAAAAAATTTTATCTACTTTAGAAAAACAAATGGCCACATTGACTAATAGTTGTCAAGAAATACATCAACAAGGATACCCTTTCGATAAAGGATCGGAGGACAATGTCGCATTAGAGAGTTTCACCAGTATATTTGGTCCCAATGGTATCTACAGTAAATTTACCAACTTGACTGGTGAAGCTGCCGTATTGGCACGCTCAGAAAAACTGGAAACTTTAACTGCTAAAAATGATGCGTTTAAAGATCGTTTTGCAAAGCTAAATGATATAGCAGACATTCGACAAGGGTATTTTGATAAAGGATCAGAAACTCCTACATTCGACTTTTCAATTAAAGTTTTAATTCTTGATACCAGTTTAGAAAGTGTAAATATTTCATATGCAGGTAAGAGCTATGTATACAGCCATGGTCCTGTAAATCCTGTAACCTTTACTTGGCCATCCAAGAGTGAAAATGCTTTAGCTAAAATAGATATCTCATCTCCCCAAATCAACAGCGCAGGTATTAGTTCAACTGGGCCGTGGTCAATCTTCCGCCTTATTGAAAAAGGTAAAATTATTCGCCAAACAGGAAATACCACTGTTGTCGAATACAATATTAAAGGAAAAAATCTTATACTTGAATTTACTACTTCTACTGCCTTTAATCCATTTAATTTAAGTAAATTACGGAATTTTCAGTGTATTTAAAAGTTTCAATAGAGATGTAAATAATATTATCTAAAATATCACTTCCACATATTTTATCCCTATTTAAAATATAGGATAAAAATACTTCTAACCGGAATATTGGTTTAAGATTGACAAGGAGTTTCCCGAAATGAATAGAACTATCGTTGCTCATACGCCTTTGGGATCACAACTATTATTCAAAAAAATGCTTGGAACAGAATCCGTTTCAAATCTGTTTGAGTTCAATATTACATTGGTCTCCCCAAACCCAAATTTACAAGGCAAAGATATTATTGGTCAGTTTGTAACATTGGAAATTGATACTGAAGCAAGCAGTCCTCGTTACCTAAATGGTCTGGTTACCGATTTCGGTTATATTGGAGAAGATGAGGACGAGGAAGGTTATCATGCCTATACTTGTACCACTCGCCCATTCATGTGGTACCTCACTCAAAATACAGACAGCAGGGTTTTCGTTGATAAGTCCGTATTAGATATCGCTAATGAAGTCTTAGCACCATTCGGATTCCCATACCAGATAAAATGTCAAAAAGGGTATCGAACAAGAGGCTTTTGTGTTCAATATCAAGAAAATAGCTTTGATTTCTTAAACCGCCTATTTGAACAAGAAGGTATCTACTATTATTTTGCCCACAGTAACGGTTCACATGAGCTGGTTATTACTGATGATGTCGGTGTTTTAGAAGCTATTTCATCCCCTAACATCCCCTACCACTCTCGAAATACTGCACCAGGGGCACCAAATATCGCCTATATTGATATTTGGGAAGAACGAGATGCTTTAAAATCTAGTCAATTTGTTACTCGAGAATACAATTATAAAAATGCTAAAGTACCGATGATGTCTTCAGACTCAGTTCATGACTTTAATTCGGTATCTATGGAACACTATGACTTCTACACAGGTTTTAGTGATGTGGCAGAAGCACAAAATTACAGTCAGGTTCGTAGTGAAGATTTGAAAAGCCAAACCAAGATTATTACTGGCTCAGGCACTGCACTGACACTTGCTCCAGGTTATACGTTTATCCTGAGCAAACACCCTCATGCATCTTCTAATACCGAATATACTATTTTAAAAGCTGATTATGATTTCGAAGAGGCAGGCTATACGTCTGGAGACCGTATTGGCAAATTTAGAATTTCATTCCGCGTATTACCTAAATCTTATCCATACCGCCCTCCTCTTAAAACTCCCAAGCCAAAAGTTTTAGGGACACAAGCAGCTACGGTAACAGGACCTGCAGGTGAAGAGGTCTACACCAATGAATATGGCGATATTAAAGTCCAGTTCCACTGGGATCGCTATGGAAAAATGGATGAAAACAGTTCCAACTGGGTACGAGTAACTCAGGGCTCTGCTGGTGCTGGCTATGGCTCTATTAATACACCACGCATTGGCGAAGAAGTACTGGTTGATTTTATTAATGGCGATGCTGATCGACCCATTGTATTAGGCCGTCTGTATAACAGCGCAATGTCGCCACCATGGGGATTTCCTGCTGCAGCTAAGCAATCCGGTATCAAGAGTAAAAGTTTTAACTCTCCATTAGCCAACTTTAACGAACTGATGTTCAATGATACTGCTGGGTCTGAAATGGTCAACTTCCAGGCACAGAAAGACTTGACCTCACTTGTTAAGAATAATGAAACCCGTAACGTCAACAACGACCGAACCACTACAATTGGTAATAATGAAACTGTAACAGTAGTAGGTGATCGAGCTAAAACCGTTCAAAAAAACGAAACTGCCTCAATTACCCAAAACCGTACCAAATCAGTCGGCCAAAACGAAACTTCCAGTATTACCCAAAACCAAAGCATTAGTGTTGGCCAAAACCAAAGTACTTCTGTGGGTAAAGATCAGAGTGTTTCTGTCGCTAAAAATCGAACCCATTCTGTTGGCCTCGATGAAAACATTGGCATCGGAAAAAATCAGGCTTTAACCGTAGGCTTGGATCAAAACGTTTCTATCGGCAAAAATCAAGCATTGACCGTTGGTGCCAATCGTAACAAAACCATTGTATCCAACGAGGTAAGCAGCATTGGTGGCAATAAGCAGGAAACCGTCAGCCTAAATGGTATGAGCAACGTTGGTATCGGACAAATGACCAACATTGGCGCTGGCTATATGCTAAACGTCGGAGGTGGTTGGATGACCAACGTTGTTGGTGCCGAAATGCATAGCGTTGGCCTAGTTATGGGACTTAATGCAGGTTTAAATATTGGCCTTAATGCCGGCAATAAAATTACCTTATCTGCTGGGAGCAAAATTACCCTTCAAGTAGGCAACTCAATGATTGTAATAGATAAAAATAAAATCTCTATCGTTAGTAAAAAAGTTAAGATCGTTGGCACTAATGTAGTAGATATGGATGGTAAAAAAGTCGATATCAACTAGAAGAAAAGGTATATAAATGTTCGAATTGGAGAACTTTACCTGCTTTCATACGCAGCAATTTAAAAACATCGACCAGTTAGATCGAACATATGATGTCGTAGTTGCTAAAGTCAGTTATGAGTTTGAAATCGATCCTGTAACTGGAAAAACCGTACTTAAGTTTGCCCAAACGCAGACGCCTCTTACATTTGCAGATACTTTTTACGGTGAACCATCTCAAACTTCAACTCAGTTTGAAAGCGACTTCTGCCTTTATAAACCTAAAACTGATTTAGTGGTCAATGCAATCGCCTATGCACATGATGACACTCCCGCTCGGCAACTTGCTGTAGCGGTGAGTGTTGGCGATTACCAAAAAAGTCTGGCTCTTACTGGCGAGCGCTACTGGGTAAGAGAGATAGCCGGATGGTCTCTAAGCGAACCAGATCCTATTCTCTCCTTGCCCATCCGCTATGAATTTGCCTTTGGCGGTAGTGCAGTTGAAGACGATCATGAGGGGCATCAGCAAAATCCTGTCGGTATTGGTTATTATCCCAAATCCCAACTCAAACAAAATGGGTTCAAAAGGATATTAAAGGCTCACCAGATTTATGACCCAAGCCATCCGGTACGAGATCCTGCTGAAAATGTTGCTCCTGAAGGATTTGGCTTTATGCCCCGTTATTTTGCGCAACGGGCACAACATTCAGGTACTGCCGATGCAGAATGGATAGCTAACCGTGCACCTTTATTACCAAAAGATTTTTCTATGGCTTATTGGAACGGTGCTCATCCTTCCCTTCAATTGCCACATCTAAAGCCTAACCATATCTATACACTAGGATTTACCGGCATGGTACATTCCTTTCAAGCGCCCAATCAGTACTTTACTGTCGAACTACCGGTAGAGACTGTATTTGTACATGCCCATACCGCATCTAATATGTCTTTGTGTAAAGACATGGTGTTGGATACCGTACTCGTTGATGTAGAACAACGCCGCATCGACTGTACATACCGGACTTCTTTTGCAGAAGAGCTGGAAATTTCTGCATGTCAACTCAGGTTTATTGCTCGACATGAACGGGCAGAACAAATCGCAGCCGCAGTTGCATGCCATACTTCACAAGACAAATTTATCCCGATACCGCCTTCTCTTGCGGCACTCGCGTAAACAACTAAAAGACCGTCTGATTATCAACCGATTGTAGCCAATTTTTCAGACGACCCCATCCCCCCAACAGGAGCACCCAATGGCCGTCAATAAAATCGCCCGTAAAAGCAGCAAATTCCGCGTTGTCTTTACCGTCCCCGATTTCTGCTGGCCGCCTCCACCCGCTCCCCCTTCCGTTCCACCCATCCCCTTCCCACTCTTTGCTGATCTCGGCGGTGCCAAAACCGTCGCCAAAGACGTACGCCTCAACCGCAAGCCTGCTTTTGTCTTTAATGCCAGTAAGACGCACAAAACTTATGGCGATGAAATCGCCCTTCCGGGCCGTAAAGGGGTAAAAAGCCGCACCGCCACCAAACCGGCCTGGCCGATGCGCCATTCTTCCTCGGTTAAAATCCGCAAACGCTATATCGTGCGTACTGGCGATATGTTCCATATGAACGGCAAGTTCAGCAAAAGACTCCCCCCTAAAACCTGTTTGTCCTGCAAGGGTGCGGTAGGTGCCGGCCGTCCAGTCAATCCGATACACGGTTTGAAGTTTTTGGAGGGTGAAACCGACTTTGCCTTTGAAGGTATTCTGCCGCTGGTATGGAGCCGCAGCTATTATTCCGACCAAGACGGTACCGGCTGGCTCGGCGAGGGCTGGAGCGTACCGGGCTGCCAGCGCATTATCCGCGATGCGGCCGGATTGGCCTATATCGACGATCAGGGCCGTTTGTTCCCTTTGCCGGAAGTCGATGAAGATGACGAAGAGCCGGTATTGTTTGAGAGCGAACAGATTTGGTTCAGCAAGAACCCGGACGGCCATTATGTCATTGCTTCTCTGGACGGTTCGATAGCGCTGCGTTTTGCGCCTTTGGTGGTGGCGGAGGACGGTTCTGATGAAGATTCCACCCTCTTCCCGCTGGTCGCGGTGGAAGACGCCAACGGCAACCATCAGCGTTTCGTCTATCATCCGCTGACCGGTCTGCCGCAATACGTCATCGACGGCAACGGCCGGGTGTTCTCGCTAAACTTCGGCAATGTGGCCGATGAGCAGTCGCCTAGAATGCGGCTGCTGTCGGTGTCGCTGTTGGAGGGTTTACCATCCTTTGGCGAAACGGTCCGGGTCGGTATGCCGCTGGTCCGCTATGAATACGACGGCAGTGGTGACCTGATCCGCGTCATCGGCCGCGACGGTAATGTCAAACGCAGCTTCGGCTATAAAAACAATCTGATGGTGTCGCATACGGATGCGGCCGGATTGGTATCGGAATACGAATACGACCATTACACCCCGACCGGCAAAGTCATCCGCAACCGGACTTCTTTGGGCGAGGAATGGCGTTTTACCTATCACGAAGGTTACACCGAGGTAACCGACATATTGGGCCGTACCGAGCAATATCATTACGACTACAACAATGAGTTGACCAAACGGGTGTTTGCCGACGGCAGTACCAACCTGATGGAACGCGACGACTTGGGCCGTCTGCTCAGCCATACCGATGCAATGGGACGCGTTACCCGTTATCAATACAGCAACGAAGGCCAGGTAGAAAGCATTATCCGTCCGGACGGCGTCATCCTGCATTTCGACTATGACGACAACTACCGTCTGATCCGCAAAAGCGATGCCGAAAGCCGTTACCACGGCTATACCTATGACGAAGCGGGCAACCTGCTGACCCATACCGACCCGCTGAAACACATCACCCGTTTCGAATATGCCGGCAACGGTCTGTTGCTGTCGGTAACCGATCCGAACGGCAGCAGTACCGCATACCACTATAACGAAAACCATCAGCCCGACCGGATTACCGACTGCTCGGGTTACGAAACCAAACTGGCCTACACCCCCGAAGGACAGTTGGCGCGTATTACCGATGCGCTGGAACAGCACACCGAATACCACTACGAC
>NZ_JBQCWZ010000013.1:0-53873 GCF_051956895.1 Neisseria sp. P0021.S006 | reverse complement strand
CTGTCGTCTTCGATGGATTTGGGGCCGCGTCCGTCGTTTAAGGTTTGGGCGTAAATGTAGTTGCCGAAGCGGTTGCGGTAGAGCGCCAGATTGTATTGCCAGCGGTCGCCTTCGTAGCCCAGCGCGATTTCGATGTTGTTGGAACGCTCTTTGTTGAGGTGTTTGTTGCCGACTTCAAAGGTGTTGGTGGCGACGTGTTTGCCGTGTGCGTACAGCTCTTGCGTTGACGGCAGGCGTTCCTGATGGGAGGTGGTCAGGCTGAGTTTGTGTTGTGGCGTGAAATACCAGTTTCCCGAAAGTGCGAACGAGCGGGCGGTTTGGCGGTGCGCGCCGAGGTCGGGCAGGGGCTGGTTGTAGTAGTTTTCCCGATCAATCAATGCTTTGTCGTACTGGATGGAAGCTTTTTGTTTTTCCACGCGTACGCCACCTTCTAGCGTGAAATTGTCCCAGTTTGCCTGTTCTACACCGAAAAAGCTGTAATGGCGCACATTGTTGTCAATCAACATCGGTTGTTGGACGGTTTCGGGAATGGCGGAAAGCGCGCTGGATTTTTGTCCCAAATATTGCACGCCCCAGCTGCCTTTCAGACGGCCTATGGGTTGGTGGCGCAACTCGATACGGGCGTTGTGTGTTTTGTTGTTGAAGAAGTTTTCTACTGCATCGCCTGCTTTTTCGTCGTGGTGGTAGTCATTGTGGTTTAGGTGTACGCGCAGGGCTTCAAAACCGGGGAATGGCTGCTTCCATTCGGCGCGGAGTTCGTAGCGTTTGTTGCGCAGGTCTATCCACGGTTTGCCGTTGTGGGCATGGGTGTGTGCATTATCGTCGTCGTGAAAGCCGCAGCTCAAGCCCGGATTATCGTAATCAACATCTTCTTCGGTCAATAGGTGCGGATAAAGCTGCAAATAGCGTTTGTTAATCAAACTTTTCTGCCAGATGATGTCGGCGTGGCAGTCGTCGTAGAGATGGCTGTGGGCAGGCAGGCCGTAGCGGTCGCGACGGTCGCTGTACGCCACGCCGAGGAACCCTTTATCGCCAACCCAAGACAGACCGATGCTGCCGGTTTTTGAATCGGCATGGCTATCGGGCAGTCGTTTCAGACGGCCTTCTTCTTTTTGATAGCGCGGTACGGCGTAATCGCCCGATTTGCGGTACAGCCCTTCGGTATGCAGCACGAAGTTTTTGTCCAATCCGACGTTGATGCCGCCGGACGTGAGTTTTTCCAGATTGCCGCTGCTCAAACGTAATCCGGCTTCGCCCGATACTCCGTTTTCAGGCATTTTTTCGGGGATTTTGCCATCGGCAACATCGACCAAACCGGCTACATTGCCCGAGCTGTACAAGAGCGTAACTGGGCCGCGCAGGATTTCGACCTGTTGCGACAAGGCGCTGTCCACCATCAAGGCATGGTCGGGAGAGAAATCCGCCATGTCGCCCGTTTCGCCGTGATGGTTCAATACTTTAATCCGTCTGCCTGTTTGACCGCGAATAACGGGAGCAGATGCGCCGCCGCCGTATTGCGAGGCATGAATGCCCGGTACGCCGTCTAAAGCATCGCCTAAGTTGACGGCTTTTTGGCGTAAGGTATCGCCGGAGATGATTTTGTCGGAGGCGGTCGAAGTATGCAGCAGCCCCGAAGTGGCGCGCGGACGGCTTTTGCCGACGACGGTAACCTCGTCCAAGTCAACCGACTGATCGGTTTCATGCGCTTGGGAGAGGATGGGGGTGCTGATTAAAAGAATAGATAAAACAATGGGTTTGAGTGTGGTTTGTGTCATTTTAGTTTCTCATCATATTTCGAAAGGCTGTTATTATATAACATTGCGTCATTTATATGATAAGATTTTTGAGAAAAAAGGCCGTCTGAAAACGAAGCGTGGTTTTCAGACGGCCTTTAGCTTGTATGTAGGTTTAAATGAAAACGGAACAATCTCTCTGCAGCCTGGTTTGGGTAAGGCAGAAAGTCATGGCAGATTGTTTGCTTTCATTGAAAGCATTACTTGGTTTCGGCGGCTTTAGCGCCAGTGGTCTCTGCAATCAGATCAAGGAATACCAACGGTTTTTTGTCGATATTTTTGAGTGCGTGGGACTGTCCAGGGCGGGCGATGGTAATGTCGCCGGCACCGACTTCGGTTTGTTTGCCTTCGCTGTCGGTAAACAGGCCTTTGCCGGATACGATGATGTAAACGTCTTCATTGCCGGTATGTTTGTGCTGACCGATGGAAGCACCCGGCGGTAATGTGAGCCAGCCGATTTCTTTGAATGCGTCTTGGTCGGCGGTTTGATGGCGCGTGAAGGCAAAGTTGCCGAGCAATGGGCCTTGGCCTCCGGCTGCGTTTTCGCGGTTCCATTCTGCTAAGTCGGCTTTTTTGTACACTTGGATGCTGCGGTCGGTGGGGGTGGTTTGTTCGGCAGCTTGGGCGCTTATGGATGTGCCGAGCAGAAGGGCGACAGATAATGCGGCAAATAGTGGTTTCATGGTGGTTCTCCGTTTGTCAGGTTGAGTCAGATAATGCGGATTCAGTTTTCAGACGGCCTGCGGGGTTGAAATGTGTAACCCTGCAGGCTTCCCCCAAGTTTTATTTCACATTGCGCAGATAGTTCAACAATAAAGGAACAGGGCGGCCGGTCGCGCCTTTTTCACCGCCGGATTTCCATGCGGTACCTGCGATGTCGAGGTGTGCCCATGGATAGTCTTCGGTGAAGTAAGACAGGAATGTTGCGGCGGTAATCGTGCCTGCACCCGGCGTACCGATGTTTGGAATGTCGGCAAAGTTGGATTTGAGTTGGTCTTTGTAGGTTTCAAAGAGCGGCAGTTGCCATGCTTTGTCGTCCACGTTGCGGGAAGCGGTCAGCAGGCTGTCGACCAAATCTTGATTGTTGCCCATCACGCCGCTGACGTCATGACCCAAAGCGATGATGCACGCGCCGGTCAGGGTGGCGACGTCGATAACGGCTTTGGGTTTGAATTGTTCGGCGTAAGTGAGTGCGTCGCATAAAATCAGACGGCCTTCGGCATCGGTGTTCAATACTTCGATGGTCAAGCCTTTCATGCTTTTCACGACGTCCCCCGGTTTGTTGGCCGCGCCGGAAGGCATGTTTTCGCAGGTGGCGACGACGGCAATCAGGTTGATCGGCAGTTGCAGTTTGACGGCGGCGCAGAAGGTACTGATGACGGTTGCCGCGCCGCACATGTCGAACTTCATTTCGTCCATGTTCAGGCCGGGTTTGAGGGAAATGCCGCCTGTGTCGAAGGTAATGCCTTTGCCGACCAAGACGACGGGGGCGGCTTCTTTGTCGGCCGCACCGAAATAGCTCAGTTCGACCAAATATGGGTCTTCGACGCTGCCTTTGGCGACAGACCAGAACGAACCCATGTTTTCTTTAATGTAGTCTTTTTCAATGATTTTAGCGTGTGCGCCCAATTTTTCGGCTTCGGCTTTCGCGGTACGCGCGAGGAATTCAGGCGTGCATTCGTTGGGTGCGGCATTGCCCAAGTCGCGGCAGAGGCTTTGTCCGTAAACCTGCGCTTCGGCAACGCGCAGGGCTTCTTTGACGGCGGCTTCGTGTGCGCTGTGGAACACGGCTTCTGCAAATTTGGCCGGTTTGGCTTCTTTTTTGTAGCGGTCGAAACGGTAGGCGGCATTGCCGAACGCAATCGCAAACGCTTCGGCAACGGCTGCTGCTTGCGCTTCTTCAAAGGCGTGAACGTCCACATTGACCGTTTCTTGATTTTGCGCCCATTTGGCGGCTTCGGCTGCGGCTTTGTTCAGCGCGGCGCGGTCGGTTTTTTCGAGGCGGGAGACGGCAATGGCTTGCAAACCGTTGTCCGTCGGGATTTTGGTGTCGGCGAAATTTTGACCTTCTTCAAGGGAAGCGAAGAGGGCGAGGGCAGTCGGGTTGCTCAGTTGCGATGCTTCGGCGCAGACAAATAATTGCGCACCTGCCTGTTGAGCCTGCAAAGTTTCGGCTTTTGTGCTAAATTTCACGTTTATTCTCCTGATTGGAACGGTTGTCGGTTGTTCAGACGGCCTGTTGACCAACCGTCCGAACAGATGAAAATCATTGTACTCCATTTGTGTCATGCCGTCTGAAGCCTTATTAATAAATATAGGTTTCCCATAAACCGTATACCACGCTCAATCTTATGATTTACCAAAGAAACTTTATTAAAGAACTTTCCTTTACCGCCGTCGGCATCTTTGTCGTCCTCTTGGCGGTATTGGTGTCCACGCAGGCCATCAACCTGCTTGGCCGCGCAGCCGACGGGCGTGTCGCCATCGATGCCGTGCTGGCCTTAGTCGGCTTCTGGGTAATCGGCATGACACCGCTTTTGCTGGTGTTGACCGCATTTATCAGTACGTTGACTGTATTGACCCGCTACTGGCGCGACAGCGAAATGTCGGTTTGGCTCTCTTGCGGATTGGCATTGAAACAATGGATACGCCCGGTCATGCAGTTTGCCGTGCCGTTTGCCATTTTGATTGCCGTCATGCAGCTTTGGGTAATGCCGTGGGCAGAGTTGCGTAGCCGCGAATATGCCGAAATTTTGAAGCAGAAGCAGGAATTATCTTTGGTGGAAGCCGGCGAGTTTAATAGCTTGGGCAAGCGCAACGGCAGGGTTTATTTTGTCGAAACCTTCGATACCGAATCCGGCATCATGAAAAACCTGTTCCTGCGCGAGCAGGATAAAAATGGCAACGACAACATCGTTTTTGCCAAAGAGGGCAATTTTTCGCTGACCGACAACAAACGTACGCTTGAATTGCGCGACGGCTACCGTTACAGCGGTACGCCCGGCAAAGCCGATTACAACCGCGTTTCTTTCCAACACCTCAGCCTGATTATCAGCACCACGCCCAAACTCATCGACCCTGTTTCACACCGCCGTACCATCCCGACCGCCCAACTGATTGGCAGCAGCAACCCCCAACACCAGGCGGAATTGATGTGGCGTATTTCCTTGACCGTCAGCGTTTTGTTGCTGTGCCTGCTTGCCGTGCCGCTTTCCTATTTCAATCCGCGCAGCGGCCATACCTACAATATCCTGATTGCCATCGGCTTGTTTTTGGTTTACCAAAACGGGCTGACCTTTCTGCGCAATGCCGTGGAAGACGGCAAAATCCATTTCTGGCTCGGACTGCTGCCCATGCACATCATCATGTTTGTGATTGCCGTCGTCCTGCTGCGCGTGCGCAGTATGCCTAGCCAACCCTTCTGGCAGGCGGTTGCCAAAAGTCTGACATTGAAAGGCGGAAAATGAACCTGATTTCACGTTACATCATCCGTCAAATGGCGGTTATGGCGGTTTACGCCCTTCTTGCCTTCCTCGCTTTGTACAGCTTTTTTGAAATCATCAACGAAGTCGGCGATCTTGGAAAAGGCAGCTATAACGGCGCAAAATTGGGGCAGTATGTTTTAATGCAGATGCCTGCGCGCGCCTATGAACTGATGCCGCTTGCCGTTTTGATCGGCGGCCTGATTTCCCTCAGCCAACTGGCTTCCGGCAGCGAGCTGACCGTCATCAAAGCCAGCGGCATGAGCACCAAAAAGCTGCTGTTGATTCTGTCGCAGTTCGGTTTGATTTTCGCCATTGCCACCGTCGCGCTTGGCGAATGGGTTGCACCCACGCTGAGTCAAAAAGCCGAAAACATCAAAGCCGCCGCCATCAACGGCAAAATCAGTACCGGCAATACCGGCCTTTGGCTCAAAGAAAAAAACAGCATCATCAACGTGCGCGAAATGCTGCCCGACCATACCCTGCTGGGCATCAAAATTTGGCAGCGCAACGATAAAAACGAACTGACCCAAGCGGCAGAAGCCGAATCAGCGGTTTTGAATCCCGACGGCAGCTGGCAGCTGAAAAACATCCGCCGCAGCATATTGGGCGAAGATAAAGTCGAGGTTTCTACCGCCGCCGAAGAAAACTGGCCGATTTCCGTCAAACGCAACCTGATGGACGTATTGCTCGTCAAGCCCGACCAAATGTCTGTCGGCGAATTGACCACCTACATCGACCATCTGGAAAAAAACAACCAAAATACCCAAGTCTATGCCATCGCATGGTGGCGCAAGCTGGTGTATCCCGTTGCCGCATGGGTGATGGCGCTTGTTGCCTTTGCCTTTACCCCGCAAACCACGCGCCACGGCAATATGGGCTTGAAACTTTTCGGCGGTATCTGCCTTGGTTTGCTGTTCCACTTTGCCGGACGGCTCTTCGGCTTTACCAGTCAGTTGTACGGCGTGCCGCCGTTTTTGGCGGGCGCATTGCCGACGGTTTTGTTTGCACTGTTGGCGGTGTATCTGATACGCCGTCAAGAAAAAAGATAAGGCAAAATAAACTTCAGGCCGTCTGAAAGGCAATCTTCAGACGGCCTGAGTATTTTGTGTGCAAAAAACAAAATGCTAAAGTAAAATAATACCTTTCCAAACCAATGCGGCTATTGAAAATGTCCCAAACCATCTGCTTGAATATGATTGTCAAAAACGAAGCGGCAATTATCGAAGAAACACTGGCCAACATCACCGACCACATCAAACTTGACTACTACGTCATCAGTGACACCGGCTCGACCGATGATACCGCCGGCGTGATCCGCCGCTTTTTCGATGCAAAGGGCATCGCAGGCGAGATTCATCATGATGGTTGGCAAAATTTTGCATACAACCGCAATCAGGCGTTGAAACACGCAAAAAACAAAACCGATTACGTGTTGATTTTTGATGCGGACGACCGCTTTGAAGGCAAATTGGAATTGCCCGAGTTGACCGCCGACCGTTACCGCCTCCGCATGAGAAATGCCATGGGCAGCGTGGTTTATTACCGTCCGCTGTTGTTGCGCAATGACGGAACATTCTACTGGCGCGGCGTGTTGCACGAATTTATTGAAACCGACAAACAAGATACCAGCGAAGCCACGCTTCATGGCGACTATACGGTTCTCAGCGGCCGTTTCGGCGCGCGCAGCAATATGGCGAACAAATACCTGCTTGACGCGGTTTCTTTGGAAAAAGCGTTTTACAGCCCTGAAGATGAAGACCTGAAACCGCGTTACGCCTTTTACGCGGCGCGCTCTTATTGGGATTCTGATATGCCCGAGCGTGCGAGCGAATGGTTTAAAAAACGCATCGAGTTGGGCGGTTGGATAGAGGAAGTGACGGTTTCTTACCAACAGCTGGGCGAGTGCTACAAATTAATGGGCAAACGCGATGAAGCCTTGGCAACTTGGTTGGCAGGCTACGATTACAACCCGCGCCGTGCCGAGTGTCTCTACCTTGCGCAAACCATGCTGCGTCAGGAAGGGAAATACCGCATTTCCCATGCAATCGGCCTGATGGCGAAACGTATCCCGTTCCCAAAAGACGATATTCTTTTTGTCCAAAGCAATGTTTATCAGTTGGACATCGATTATGAATTGTCGGTTACCGCCTATGCGGCCGGCGATTTGCGCCAAGGCTATGAGTCTTGCCGCCACTTGCTCTTGCTTAATGTACGCGAGGTATTGACCACAGTGACCATGCAAAATATGTGGCTCTACCGCGAACATGCGCAAACCGAAACGCGCGAAGTATTAGAGCAGCTGGTAGCCGTCATGCAGCCTTATGCCGAGCAGGGTGGACGTTTGGCAGAAGTGACCGAATATTTTGCTGATATTTTGAAAAACCGTTAATCAGGACTTTGCCCCGACCATAAGGCCGTCTGAAAGGAAATTTTTTGAGCAAGCGCAATCTGTTTTCCGTCGATAAATCTTTGGAAAAGCCCGAACGCGTCCTCTTGGTCGGCGTGATGTTGACGGCGGACTATTCCGGCGCAAACGAAACGCGCGAGCGCGGCTTTCAGACGGCCTTGACCGAAGCGGCAGAATTGGTGGGCGCGGCCGGCGGCGATTTGGTTTCTATCGAAACTTCACGCCGCGATAAACCGCATCCGGCTTCGTTTGTCGGTACGGGCAAGGCGGAAGAGTTGGCGGCAGTGGTCAAGCAGCATGATGTCGGGCTGGTTGTGTTCAACCACGAACTCACGCCGACACAAGAGCGTAATCTGGAAAAAGAGCTTCAATGCCGCGTCCTAGACAGAGTGGGTTTGATTTTGGCGATTTTTGCCAAACGCGCCCAATCGCAGGAAGGTAAGTTGCAGGTGGAGCTGGCTCAGTTGAACCATTTGAGCGGACGGCTGGTGCGCGGTTATGGACACCTGCAAAGTCAGAAGGGCGGCATCGGCTTGAAAGGGCCGGGCGAAACCCAGCTGGAAACCGACCGCCGTTTAATCGGACAAAAAATCACGGCATTGAAAAAACAGCTTGCCGATGTCCGCAAACAACGCGCCACGCGCCGCAAATCGCGCATGAGCGGCCGTCTGAAAACCTTTGCCATTGTCGGCTATACCAATGCCGGAAAATCCAGCCTGTTCAACCGCTTGACCAAAGCAGACGTATTGGCGAAAGACCAGTTGTTCGCTACTTTGGATACCACTGCGCGCCGGCTTTTCCTGTCGCATGAGGCGAGCGTGATTTTGACCGATACCGTCGGCTTCGTCCGCGATTTGCCGCACAAGCTGGTGTCGGCGTTTTCCGCCACCTTGGAAGAGACGGCGATGGCGGATGTGCTACTGCACGTCGTTGATGCGTCCAATCCTGATTTTGAACGGCAGATGGACGATGTCAACGAAGTCTTGGAAGAAATCGGCGCGCATGAAATTCCGCAGTTGGTGGTGTACAACAAAATCGATTTGCTGCCGCCGGGTATGCGTGAAGCAGGCATTTTGCGCGACAATTCCGGGCATGCCGTCGGCGTGAATGTTTCCGTTGCCGAAAGTTTGGGCTTGGACGGTTTGCGTGAAGCGATGATTGAATTGACCGTACAGAAAAGTGCTTGATGGTATGGAATGAAACAAGGCCGTCTGAATGTTCAGACGGCCTTACCGTAAAATTTTAAATCTGAGGATTATGCCGACAGAGGGCTTTTCTTTTTAAACACGCTTTCGTAAAGCATCCAAGCGGCGAGGCTCAGGTATACGGTGCTGGACAAAATGCCGATAACGGCAAAGATAGGCATAAGGCGATCAATCATGGTGAGGTTTCCCAATAAGTTAGTTTTATAAGTAAATGTGTGTTTTTTGATTTCCGTCTTCGCGGAATGCCTAAAGTATGCTGCTTAAGTGGGCTGAGGTCAACAAAGAATGTATCGGAATTTTTAAAAAAGTTCCATTTTTACATTAAAATAATCGGAAGTTTTTAAAGATAAACGGTATTTATATGTTACCGTTCATCGTTTGATGAACGGTCAATACTTTGTTTTCCATATTTTTTACAAAGTCCGACAGTCTATTGATTCAAAAGTAAATGAAATGAAGCAGAAAAACGCTTTTTGCTAAAATGTAACACCCTGGGACGGTTGTTTCAGGCCGTCTGAAAAATAAATCGAACACATGATGACATCTTCCACACATCCCCAAAAAAACTGTTTCCATTGCGGACTTGAAGTCCCGGAGCATCTGCATCTGACGGTTCGTTTTGAAGACGAAGAACACGAAACCTGCTGTGCCGGTTGTCAAGCAGTGGCGCAGAGTATCATCGATGCAGGTTTGGGCAATTATTACAAACAGCGTACCGCAGACGCGGAAAAATCCGAATTGCCGCCACCGGAAGTGTTGTCGCAATTAAAGCTATACGATTTGCCCGAAGTGCAGGCGGATTTTGTCGAGGTCGGCGCAGGGGATGAACGCGAGGCGGTGTTGATGCTGGGCGGCATTACCTGCGCCGCGTGCGTGTGGCTGATTGAGCAGCAGTTGTTGCGCATGAAGGGCGTAGTGCGCGTGGATTTGAATTACAGCACCCACCGCTGCCGCGTGGTGTGGGACAGCGCCCACATCGAATTGTCGGACATTTTGCTGAAAATCCGCCAAACCGGTTATACCGCTGCGCCTTATGATGCGCAAAAAATCGAAGTGCAGGCGCAGAAGGAACGCAAACAGTTTATCGTCAGATTGGCCGTGGCCGGTCTGGGTATGATGCAGACGATGATGTTTGCCCTGCCGACTTATTTTTACGGCGGCGACATCGAGCCGCTTTATTTGGAAATCCTGCATTGGGGCGGCTTTTTGATGGTGTTGCCCGTTGTGTTTTATAGCGCGTTGCCGTTTTACCGCGGCGCGTGGCGCGACTGGAAAAACCGCCGTGTCGGCATGGATACGCCGATTGCCATTGCCATTGTGATGACCTTTATTGCGGGTATTTACAGTTTGGCCACCAACGCAGGGCAGGGCATGTATTTTGAATCCATCGCCATGTTGCTGTTTTTCCTATTGGGCGGGCGTTTTATGGAACAGATTGCCCGACGCAAAGCAGGCGATGCGGCGGAGCGGTTGGTCAAACTGGTTCCGGCATTCTGCCACCGTTTGCCGTCTTATCCGGAAAGCGAAGTCATCGAGGAAGCCGCAGTCGTCCGCCTCAATATCGGCGATACGATTGTTGTGAAGCCTGGCGAAGTCATTCCGGTGGACGGTACGGTTTTGTCCGGCGAAAGCGAAGTTAACGAAGCCATGTTGACCGGCGAAAGTTTGCCGATTGTCAAAAGGCCGTCTGAAAAAGTAACCGCCGGCACGCTTAACACCAGCAGCCCTTTAATCATCCGCACCGACCATACCGGTGGCAACACGCGCCTGTCCCATATCGTCAAACTGCTCGACCGTGCGCTGGCGCAAAAACCGCGTGCCGCCGAGTTGGCCGAAAAATACGCGTCCAGTTTTGTGTTTGGCGAACTTTTGCTTGCGATTCCTGTTTTTATCGGCTGGGCTTGGTATGCAGATGCGCACACCGCCTTGTGGATTACCGTTGCCTTGCTGGTCATTACCTGCCCATGTGCCTTGTCGCTTGCGACTCCGACTGCGCTGGCTGCTTCTACCGGTGCGCTTGCCAAAGACGGGATTCTCATCAGCGGCAAACAAAGCCTGGAAACGCTTGCTCAAATTGACGACGTCGTGTTCGATAAAACAGGTACGCTGACCAAAGGGCAGCTTTCCGTCAGCCGTATGTTGTCAGCAGGCCGTCTGAACGAAGTCCAAGCCCTTGCCGTTGCCCAAGCATTGGAACAGCAATCCGAACACCCCATCGCCCGTGCCATTTTGAACCATACGCTTTTAGACGGACCTGTATCCGCGCTTGATGTGAAAGTGCAGCAACGGGTCAACCGTATCGGACACGGTGTCAGCGCACAAATCGAATTGGATGGCAAAACCCAAGTTTGGGCTTTGGGCAAAGCGGCGTTTGTTTCGGAAATCGCCGGTAATCTGCCTGAAACATTTGCCCATATCGACCACACAGGCGGCATTATTTTCTTGGGCAATCAAAGCGGTTTTCAGACGGCCTTTTTGCTGGAAGACCAAATCAAAGACAGCGCCGCTGAAATGTTGCAAAACCTGAAACAACACGGCATCCGTCTGCACCTTTTAAGCGGTGACCGTCAAGCTGCCGTAGCCCAAGTCGCGCAAGAGCTGGGATTGGATGCCTATCGTGCCGAAGCCACGCCTGAAGACAAACTTGCTTATGTGGAAAATCTGCAAAAACAAGGGCGTAAAGTCATGATGATCGGCGACGGGATCAACGATGCCCCCGTCCTTGCCCAAGCCGACGTGTCGGCCGCCGTGGCCACGAGTGCCGATGTGGCGCGAGACGGTGCGGATGTGGTTTTGCTCAATGATGATTTGAACGTTTTGCCCGTGATGATGGAACAGGCACGCCGCACCCATCAAATTATCCGCCAAAACCTGACTTGGGCTAGCGCATACAATCTGGTTGCCGTTCCGCTGGCCGTGTTTGGTTACGTTACCCCGTGGATCGCCGCGCTCGGCATGAGTTTCAGCTCGCTGCTGGTGTTGGGCAATGCCTTGAGATTGTTGAAAACCAAAAAGGCCGTCTGAAACCGGCCAATCCATTGCCTAAACGAAAGAATACGCCATGCCTAAAGCCACTTTTTATACACACGTCGCCCGCCCGGCCGCCTTTGCCTGCCGCCTGATTGCGCGCGCCATACGCGATGGCGGGCAGATTTTGGTGTGGTCGGATTCTGCCGCGGCAGTGCAGCAACTAGACGTTGATTTTTGGCAGCAAATTCCCGAAAGCTTTATTCCGCATGAAGTCTGGCTGCCTACCGACCCCATGCCGTCTGAAACGCCGGTATTGCTTGCGTTTGGAAACGCATTGCCGAATATTTCGCAAGATTGCACGGTTTTGAACCTGTCTGCTGATTTCTGGAGCCAAGCCCCGGCCATTCCAAACCGTATCCTTGAAATTGTGGGCAACAGCTTAGAAGATTTGGCCGAAGCCCGAGACCGTTTTCGAGCTTATCGTCAGAGCGGATTTGAGATTGAGCATTTTTCGAGAGGAGGGAAGGATTGAGTGTTGGAGATATTCAAGGCCGTCTGAATATAAACAAAGGGACATTTTGATGATGTCCCTTTGTTTTTTAGATTGATTATCGGAAGGCTTCGTGCCATATACCATAAAACATGAGGCAACAGCAGAAAGAGTAGAAATAGTGGAAAAAGCGTTCAAAAAGGGAAGTATTGGCAAGATACCATTGAACAGACTGATGGTGGTGTTGGGGATTTTTGAGGATTAAGTTGGGGAAACGGACAATCGAAGGTACGGCAAGCAAGTCAAACAGATTGAGGAAGACTGTAACCGATAATGAAAAACCGATTGTCTCATGAAATACGTCGAATGGCTGTAATGACAGGGTGTGTGCAAATAGGGAGGTTAGGGCAGATTTGTTGGACATCCATAAATAAAACAGTCCACCGATAGACAAGTAAAGTGCCAAACGAATCCATATAGATAGCTTGCGTCGCAAATAGAGGATGAAGAATAAGTTGAGCAGGATAAAGAAAATAGGAAAAACTGATTTCATGGGTTTGTTTGCTTACAGTTTGGTATTTAAAGCTGCTAAGGGAAACGCATTATTGCTTGTATGAAGGGCTGCCTTAGGAAAAGACAGTCTGAAAAGGCCATTCTATTTTAGGCCGTCTGAAAAAGATTTGCGTAAGGGCAAGGGTTTCAGACGGCCTTAAGTTTTTTTGAAGTCAAAATCCGATGGTTTAGGATTCGGTTTTTGAGGCCGCATTGGCGAAATAGCGGTTGGATACCGGATTGAAGATGAGGAGCAGCAAAACAGGGTGGAGAATGGATTGAATAATGATTTGTTGAGAACTATAGCTCGCCATATCGCTATACACCATGATTAGCGAAGAGGCCGCTAGCACAATAGCCAGCCAACGGGCAGAACGGTTGCCTGAAAGCAGGCCGACAGCAATAAATACCGGTAAGGAAAGGAGGATGAAGTATAGGGGCATAGACAGCCACCAAGGCAGGAAAGGGAATGCCAAGGCTGCAACCTCTATCAGTAAATCGCCCGAATAAATCGCAAGAGCAACCGTAGTAAAGCAAGTAAGGGCAGTTATGATGAAATAGAGAACGGTGGCGATGGTAACAGGGACTGGACGTTTCATGTAATAAAAGCCTTGGAGGGGATATCGGGGATAAGGATTAAAATCGGTATTGGCCAAACCTTGTTATCGAAGGCGATGGCCGTCTGAAAGCAGGCTATTCGTCTTTCTCAAATGAAGAATGCTTGATAATGGCAGGCTGGAAGACTGCAACCAAATAGAGCATGATAGGAAGGATGAGATACGTAAAAGGAATATCTGCGCGAAATAGTGCAATCAGAAAGGCAAGGTATAAGGTCAGCAGGGCAAGGAAAATAATGCTCTTTTTCCATGTCGCTTGGCGGATTTCTTTTGCAGTTGGCTGCTTATAGCGGACTTTTTTGTGGCAGGTCGGGCATTCTTTAATGCTTTTCAGTCCTTTGAATGCACTACCTCGAATCGGATTGGAGCAATGCGGACAAAAAAATGGGGACGATTTCATTATTTTTTATTGGGCCGTATAAAGTATTGCCCATCCGGAAAAGTGGGTTGGATGGGCAAAGTATATGTTTATTCGTCTTTTTCAAAAGATGAAAGTTTGTTTTGAATCGGGATAATGTAGTAGACGAAAAAGCCGATAACTAATGCCATACTGATATATTGGGGGAATGTACCAAACAGGCTGATCAGTATTGCCGCTACGATGCAGACAACTACTACAAAAATAGCGAAAGGTTTCAGCAAAGCTTTGAAATATTCGCCAACAGGCGGTTTTTTGAATTTGACTTTTTTATGGCAGGAAGGACATTCTTTGACTGCGGCCAAACCTTTAACCAATCCGCCTTGGATCGGGGCATGGCAGTGTGGGCAGGGGAGTGAAGGGTTTAGATTATTCATTGTGTTCAACCTGACTTAGGGTTTGGAAAGGTGGTATCGATGTTGCCGATACCACCGATATTTATCGGAAACAATAGGCTTATTGGGAGTATTTTTTGCCTAAAGCTTCGGCAGCTTTTTGTACTTCTTGATTGGCTGCACGTAGGGTTTCTTGCAATTTTTGAGATTTTTCTTGGAAATCATTGGCAAATTTGAGCGAATCTTTATCTTTGCCGTTGATAGTCAGCTCAGAAGCATGTTTGCCTGCATAAATCATCATGTCGTTGGCAGCACTGCTGACTTGTAATGCACGATCCAGAACTGCTTTGATTTCAGGATCTTTGATGTCGAGGGCAGCTGCGCTCTGATGGAATTGTTCCAGTGCGGCAGTCAGTTTGTTCATCTGCTCCAAAGCTTCTTTTTCTTTATTTTGGTTAGCCAAGTTTTGCAATTCTAGGCCTAGCTGAGTAATTTTTTGAGCTTCTTCACCAGTGGTGAAGTGAATGAATTTTTGCAATTCGGCAAGACCGTCTGGAGATTTTTTATCGGAAATGACGATAGGTTCGGCCAGTTTAGGATCTGCTTCCGGGAATTCGCTCAGAGCTTTTTCGTATTTGTTGGCAGAGCTAGATTCGCTTTGAGCAACTTGTTCTGCCGGTTTGTCGCTGCTGCCTTTATTACCGGAGTCGCCGCAGGCTGCCAGCAGGGAAGCGGTCAAGATCAGCATACCGAATTTGTTTAATACGTTCATATTAGGATTCCTTCTTAAGTTAGGAGAAAATTGGGGGAAATTTGTTTTTATTGATGAGCGTAGATAATTGTTTGTACTTTTGTCCTATTTTATTACAGATTTGTTTATTTTTCTCAAATTAGGTTAAGTGGTATGTTTTTGGAATTAAACGGCGAAGGTGGATGGTTGTAAAATATTGAATATATAATGAAATTAACAAGGGTAATAATAAGCCAGGCTACACTGTTTTGAGCTAAAGTTGATTTTTTTTATTAAGATGTTGTTGATTTATGTAATGGAAATAAAAAAGGCCTTCTGAAACAATAAAGTTTCAGAAGGCCTTTTTGACTGGTTGGAATTAGTTGCCTAAGTCGAATGCTTTGTGCAGAACGCGGGTAGCCAGTTCCATGTATTTTTCGTCAATCAGGACGGATACTTTGATTTCGGAAGTTGAAATCATTTGGATGTTGATGCCTTCTTCTGCGAGGGTGCGGAAGATTTTGGCGGCTACGCCGACGTGTGAACGCATGCCCAAGCCGACTGCGGAGACTTTGCATACGGTGTCGTCGCCGTCGATGTAGGCGGCGCCGATGCTGTCTTGGCGTTGTTGCAGGAGTTCGATGGTTTGTTTGTAGTCTCCGCGTGGAACGGTGAAGGAGAAGTCTGTTGTGCCTTCGCTGCCAACATTTTGGATGATCATGTCGACTTCGATGTTGGCATCGGCAACTGCGCCGAGGATTTGGTAGGCAACGCCGGGTTTGTCAGGTACGCCGCGTACGTTGATGCGTGCTTGGTTTTTGTCGAATGCGATACCGGTTACGGCTGCTCTTTCCATGTTGTCGTCCTCTTCAAAGGTAATCAGGGTGCCGTTGCCGCCATCTTGCAGGCTGCTGAGTACGCGCAGGCGCACTTTGTATTTTCCGGCGAATTCTACGGAGCGGATTTGTAAAACTTTTGAGCCGAGGCTGGCCAATTCGATCATTTCTTCGAATGTGATCGTGTCCATGCGGCGTGCTTCGGGTACGACGCGCGGGTCGGTGGTGTAAACGCCGTCTACGTCGGTATAAATTTGGCATTCGTCGGCTTTGAGGGCTGCGGCGATGGCAACGGCGGAGGTATCCGAACCGCCACGGCCGAGGGTTGAGATATTGCCTTCGCTGCTGATGCCTTGGAAACCGGCTACGATAACGACTTTACCGGCAGCCAAATCGGCACGCATTCTTTCGTCGTCGATGTTTTCGATGCGGGCTTTGGTGTGGGAAGTGTCGGTTTGGAGGGCGACTTGCCAGCCGGTGTAGCTCTTGGCGTCAACGCCGATGTCTTTCAGGGCCATGGCCAGCAGGCCGATGGTCACTTGTTCGCCGGTAGCGAGAACGACGTCGAGTTCGCGCGGATCGGGATGCTCTTGCATTTCGTGCGCCAGTGCGACCAGTCGGTTGGTTTCGCCGCTCATGGCGGATACGACGACTACGATGTCGTGTCCTTCGGCGCGGGCTTTGGCGACACGTTTGGCTACGTTTTTGATGCGTTCGGGCGAGCCTACTGATGTGCCGCCGTATTTATGTACGATTAACGCCATGTTTCGTGCTTTCTTGTGGGGGTTGTCGGGCAGCTTGGTTTGCTGGAAAAAGGGTTATTATTACTATTTTTTACATGGAATTCAAGGATAGAACGCGCTTTTTTGAGTAAATACGCATAAAGGGGTTTGGTTAAAAAAGGCCGTCTGAAAGTTTTCAGACGGCCTTGCTGATTATCGGGCCAAAAGAGCGGCCTGCTGGTGTTGAACCAATTCAGCAATGCCTTTATGCGCGAGGGCAATGAGTTTGCCCAATTCTTCGATGCTGAAGGGTGCGCCTTCGGCTGTGCCTTGGATTTCGATGATTTTGCCGGATGCGGTCATGATGATGTTAACGTCGCTGTCGCAGCCTGAATCTTCTGGATAGTCCAAGTCCAAAAGCGGTACACCGCCCACCACGCCGGCGGAAACGGCGGCAACGGCTTCACGGATGGGGTTTTCGCTGATAAGGCCGTTTGAAAGGAGTTTGTCTACGGCGATTTGCAGGGCAACGTAGGCACCAGTAATGGAGGCGGTACGCGTGCCGCCGTCGGCTTGGATGACGTCGCAGTCAATCAGGATTTGGCGTTCGCCGAGTTTTTCCATATCGACGACGGCGCGTAGAGAGCGGCCAATCAAGCGTTGGATTTCTTGTGTGCGTCCGGATTGTTTGCCCGCGGCGGCCTCGCGGCGCATACGGGAGGCGGTGGAAGCCGGCAACATACCGTATTCGGCCGTTACCCAGCCTTGTTCTTTACCGCGCAGGAACGGTGGGACATTTTCGTCGATGGAGGCAGTGCAAATCACTTTGGTGTTGCCGCACTCAATAAGGCAGGAGCCATCGGCATGGGGGAGGAAATTGGGGGTAATTTTGATGTCGCGCAGGCTGTCGGCGGCGCGGCCGGTGCGGGTGTAGTTACTCATGATGAACCTTTGGGGGGAATAAAAAATAGGTTGCCTTGAATTATAGAGGAATTTGGCACCAAAGGCCGTCTGAAAATCGTCGGTCGGGTGTGTTATAGTGTCCATACTTTCACTCGTATTTGGAAACGGAGTAAAACCATGGCTACAAGACGAACTATTCAAATCCACAGCATGACCGGCTTTGCCAATGCCGCAGGCGAATGCGGAGGCAAGCGGATTAATTTGGAAATCCGCGCGGTCAACCATCGTTATTTGGATGTTCAATTCCGTATGCCGGAAGAATTGCGTTATTTGGAAGGCGCGTTGCGCGAGCAGATTGCCGCGGCTGTGGCGCGCGGTAAATTGGAATGCCGCATCCAGCTGCAGGATGCCTCCTCGGGCGGACAGACTTTGGAGGTCAATCAGGATTTGGTTGCCCAACTGGCGCATTTGAACAAAGAATGGCGCAAGGAACACAATTTCGGCAAGCTGAGCGTGGCAGACGTTTTGCGTTTCCCCGGCGTTTTGGCAGGCCAGGGCGAAGATGCCGAGGCTTTGGCCAAAGGCGTTAAAGATTTATTGACCAGCGCTTTGAAAGAGTTTACAGCCGCCCGCAAACGCGAAGGCAAAAAACTGGGTGAGCACCTGCTGCAACGCCTGGATGGCATGGAAGAGATTGTGGACGCTTTGAACGAATTGTTCCCCAGCCTTCTGCAAGCGCATATGGATAAAGTCAAAACCCGTTTGGCAGAAGCCGTCGGCAATATCGACAACGACCGCTTGCAACAGGAATTTGCTTTATTCATCCAAAAATCCGATGTGGATGAGGAATTCAGCCGTTTGCGCACCCATATCGCCGAAGTACGCCGTATCGTTACCGAAGGCAAGGGCAGCGTAGGCAAACGTTTGGATTTCCTGATGCAGGAGTTGAACCGCGAAGCCAACACTTTGGGCAGCAAAGCCATCGCCGCCGAATGCACGCAAGCGTCGGTTGAACTGAAAGTCTTAATCGAACAAATGCGCGAACAGGTTCAAAATATCGAATAAATCGATAATGAACGGATAAAACAAGGCCGTCTGAAAAGGTTTCAGATGGCCTTTGTGTTGATATTGGGTGGAGTTAGTGTGGTTTGTTTTTAAACATTATTGGATGATGGATTTCCTGTTTCGTTACTGTCATTGCGCACAAGAGTTAATATGTGTTAAATTATGGCAATTATTGTCATGATAAAAACATACAAAGGAGTAAAATATGAACTTTCTGACCGCTATCAGTCGGCAAATGACCCGCTTCACCGCCTTGATTATCGTCCTTGCCTCCATTATCGCCTTTATCGAACCTGCTACGTTTTCATGGGTAAAAGGCGATACTCAAGTCGTTGTACTCGGTATCATCATGCTCGGTATGGGCATGACTTTAGGCAAAGAAGATTATCAAATTCTGGCGCAACGTCCGCTCGATATTTTTATCGGCGCCATCGCCCAATACACGATTATGCCCCTGCTCGCTATCGGTATTGCCAGAGCCTTTGACCTCTCGCCTGGATTAACGCTGGGTCTGGTTTTGGTCGGCACCTGCCCGGGCGGTGTTTCGTCCAATATCATGAGTTTTTTGGCTAAAGGCGATGTCGCCTTTTCAGTCGGTATGACCACCGTCTCCACCGTCCTTGCGCCTGTGATGACGCCGCTGTGGATGACTTATTTGGTCGGACAAACCGTCGAAATGGACGGCTGGGGTATGTTCAAATTTATGTTGCTCGTTACCTTGTTGCCTGTGGTTATCGGTTCTGCCGCCAATATATTGCTGCATAAAAAACACTGGTTTGAAGACGTGCGCGCGATTATGCCTGCTGTTGCCGTTGTCGCGTTTGCCTGCATCGTCGGCGGCGTTGCTGCCGTTCACGGCCACCGCTTTGCTGAATCCGCCTTCGTTATGGTACTCGCCATCGCTGCCCACAACATCGGTGGCTACATCCTCGGCTATTACAGCGGCGCACTGACCGGCATGAACACCGCCAAAAAACGCACTCTTGCCATCGAAGTCGGCGTACAAAATGCCGGACTTGCCACCGGTTTGAGTGCTAAATTTTTCCCCGGTAATGCCGAATCTGCCGTTGCCGCCGCCGTTGCCTGCGTTTGGCACTCTGTGTCAGGAACGGTTTTGGGCAATTTGTTTGCCTGGTGGGACAAGCGTAAGCAATAAGCTGTAAACATTGCCAGATAGCAAAAGGCCGTCTGAAATATTTCAGACGGCCTTTTGATTGCCTTTTATTATCAATGCGCTTTATGCGTCGTGCTGTACACGATTTTGTCCGTTAAAGCCATGGCGAGGGCGGAAATCAGGAAGCAGATGTGGGTAATACATTGCCACATGATTTGTTTTTCCGACAGATTGGCGGCGTTGAGGAAGGTTTGCAGCAGATGGATGGAGGAAATGCTGATGATGGACATCGACAGCTTAACCTTCAAAACCGAAGCATTGACATGGCTGAGCCATTCGGGCTGGTCGGGATGTTCGTCAACGTGAAGGCGGGAGACGAAGGTCTCGTAGCCGCCGACAATGACCATGGTCAGCAGGTTGGCAATCATCACAACATCAATCAGGTTCAATACGGCGATCATGATGGTGTTTTCATCCATGATGCTGAAATTGGATACCAAGTGCCACAAGGATTTGAGGAACTTACAGGCATAAATGACTTGGGCGATAATCAAGCCTATATAAATCGGCAGTTGCAGCCAGCGGCTGGCAAAAATGAAATGCGCGAAGATGCCCATTCGGTCGTGGGCTGTGCGTTTGGTCGGGGTGGAATGTTCCATAAAATGTGTTGTGTGTAGGAAAGATAAGGGGCGGCATTTTAATGGAAAAATTTTTAAGCCGCAATTTGAGCGGTTGAATTTAAAAAGAAAGGCCGTCTGAAAACAGGATATCGTTCCTTGTTTTTCAGACGGCCTTGTAGGTTGTCAGGACAGGCAAATACGCGCAAAATCGCTTTGCTTTTTAGAGATGGACATTATGCTTGCAGATTCGTTTTTTTATTATCTGGTGTTGGTCGGCTTTGCCGCAGGGCTGATGGATGCGGCGGTTGGCGGAGGCGGGCTATTGCAGATTCCCGGATTATTCAACCTATTGCCAAACGCTACACCTGTGGCCTCGGTAATGGGTGTCAATAAATTTGCTTCCTGCTGCGGCACGCTGACTGCGACGGGGCAATACCTGCGCCGAATCCCCGTGCCGTGGAAAATGCTGCTGCCTGCCGCGGTGTTGGCATTTGTCGCTTCATATTTGGGCGCGAAAACGGTGGTGTATTTCCCCGTGCAATACATGAAACCGACGATGTTGGTCATCATGATTGCCATGTGTCTGTACACTTTTTTGAAAAAAGACTTGGGACAGACGGTGCGCACTGAAAAGCTGACGCGCCGCGAAACTTTATGGGGCTTATTTTTCGGCGCGTTAATCGGGTTTTACGACGGCGTGTTCGGGCCGGGAACGGGCAGCCTGCTGGCTTTTGTGTTCGTCCGCTTTTACGGCTATGATTTTTTAGCGGCTAACGCCTCGGCAAAGGTCATCAATTCGACCACCAATCTTGCTGCGCTGACGTTTTTTATTCCGCAAGGCCATGTTGTGTGGGCATGGGCGATACCGTTGGCGGTGGCGAATTTGTGCGGCGGCGTGGTCGGCGCGCGCTTGGCAATGCGCGGCGGAACCAGGCTGCTGCGTTATGGGTTTATGTTGCTGCTGTGCCTGACCATCGGAAAGTTTGCTTGGGATTTATTGGGTTGATATCGAATGAAAAAAAGGCCGTCTGAAAGTTTCAGACGGCCTTTGCGTTTTACAGTTTAACCGAATGCTCGCGCGTTTCGTGGAACACGATGTCCGGCCAGCGTTCCTGCGTCAGGTTTAAGTTGACGCGGTTAGGCGCAAGGTAGGCGAGGTTGCCGCCTGCGTCTATCGCCAGATTGCCTGCGTTAGCTTTTTCAAATTCCGCCAGCTTTTTCTTGTCTTCGCACGATACCCAGCGCGCCGACCAGATGGATGCGCTGTCGAACACGGCTTCTACGCCGTATTCGTTGGCCAGCCGCGAGGTAACGACTTCAAACTGCAACACGCCGACCGCGCCCAAAATCAAATCTGCGCCGCTCATCGGTTTGAAGACTTGTACCGCGCCTTCTTCGCCGAGTTGCTGCAAACCTTTTTGCAGTTGCTTGATTTTCAGCGGATTTTTGATGCGGACGCTGCGGAACAGTTCGGGTGCGAAGAAGGGAATGCCGGTAAATGCCAGTTGTTCGCCTTCGGAGAAGCTGTCGCCGATTTGGATGTTGCCGTGGTTCGGGATGCCGATGATGTCGCCGGCGTAGGCTTCTTCCACCAGCTCGCGGTCGTGCGACATGAAGGTTACCACGCTGGAGGCGGCGATTTCGCGGTTGATGCGCAGATGTTTCATCTTCATGCCGCGCTCGAATTTACCGGAGCAGACGCGCAAGAAGGCGATGCGGTCGCGGTGTTTCGGGTCCATATTGGCTTGGATTTTAAAGATAAATCCGGAAAACTTCGGCTCATCTGGCTCGACCATGCGTACGGTCGCATCGCGCGGTTTCGGCGCAGGCGCCCATTCAATCAATGAATTGAGGATTTCCTGAATACCGAAGTTGTTAATTGCCGAACCGAAGAACACGGGCGTGAGTTCGCCGGCGAGGAATTCGTCGAGATTGAACTCGTTGGAAGCCGCCTGCACCAATTCGATTTCGTCGCGCAACTGTTGGATTTCCAACGGAAAGCGTTGTTCCAATTCGGGATTGTCGATGCCTTTGATGATGTCGAACTCGTGCGGCAGGCGTTCACCGCCCGCTTCAAAGAGATAGATTTCGTCGTTCAGGATGTGGTACACGCCTTTGAAGTTTTTGCCCATGCCGATTGGCCAAGTTACGGGCGCGCAGCGGATTTGCAGGATGTTTTCTACTTCGTCCAAGAGTTCCAGCGAATCGCGCACTTCGCGGTCGTATTTGTTCATGAACGTAACAATCGGCGTATTGCGCAGGCGGCAGACGTTCAAGAGTTTGATGGTTTGCGCTTCCACGCCTTTTGCCGCGTCGATGACCATCAAGGCGCTGTCGACGGCGGTCAATACGCGGTAGGTATCTTCGGAGAAATCTTGGTGTCCCGGCGTGTCCAAGAGGTTGACGGTATGGTCTTTGTAGTCGAACTGCATCACGCTTGATGCCACGGAAATGCCACGCTGCTTCTCGATTTCCATCCAGTCGGAGGTGGCGAATTTGCCGGTTTTCTTGCCTTTTACCGTACCCGCGCTCTGAATCGCGCCTGAAAACAGCAACAGTTTTTCGGTCAGCGTGGTTTTACCCGCGTCAGGGTGGGAGATGATGGCAAACGTGCGGCGGCGGCGCACTTGGTCGAGGATTTCTTGGGACATGGTTTTCTTTGCAAAAAGTTTCAGGCCGCTTTTTCAGACGGCCTGAAGGGTATGGGTGTTGGAAAACAGGCTAAAATAAGGGCGTGTGCGACACGCCCTGCAATAGATTGAAAGATGCGGAATTGTACAAAAAAATGCTTGATAATTCAATGTTTGCACCAAACCAAAGGCCGTCTGAAAAGTTTCAGACGGCCTTGTGCTATGAATCGATGATTAAATATCCATCGGTTTCCATTCCGCGCCTTTTACCGGCGGCAGCCATGATTGCGTACCGCTGGAGGCAAATCCCCACAAGGTGTCGGGGAGGCCGTAATGGTCGGCGCGTGTCGGGTCGAGTTGCGTTTCGATTTCAGCTTCGCGGCCTTCGCGGATTTGCGTGGCGATGTGCGGATTAATCATCACGGTTTTGCCCAAGGCGATAAATTCTGCCCAGCCGGTTTCATAGGCGGCCAAAATTTGGTCGGCGGTAAACAGGTTGCCCACGCCGATAAGCGGCAGTTTGCCGTTGATGCGTTCGTGGATAAACTGCATACGGGTTTGGGCGGTATCGCCGCCGCGACGGATTTTTTTATCAAATTCCCACAGGGAAACGTGCAGATATTGCAGCGGTTTTTGTACCAATGCGTCAATCAGTGCGCCGGTTTCGGTCATGGTTAAGCCGTCTTCGCCCGGCTCTTCGGGGGAGAAGCGGTAGCCGATAATGAAATCGTCGCGCTGGTGTTTTTCTCGGACGGCAACCACGGCATCGACAACGGCCAGCGGGAAGCGCATTCTGTTTTCCAAGCTGCCGCCCCATTGGTCGTTGCGGCGGTTGCTTTGGGCAGAGTAAAACTGTTGGATTAAATAGCCGTTCGCACCGTGGATTTCCACGCCGTCAAAACCGGCACGAAGCGCCAAATCGGCGGCTTGCGCATAAGAGGCGATGAGTGCTTCGACTTCTTCTGCGGTCGCTTCGCGTGCGTGTTCGGCTTCGTTGGCGGAAGCGCTGATTTTGTCGAGACCGTCCAAAAGGTCATCAATGGCTTTGGAACCGCCGTGATGGATTTGCAAAATCGCTTTTGTGCCTTGTTGTCGCAGGATTTGTGCGGTTTCTTTCAGGCTGTCGAGGCAGTGTTCGCCTGTGGCTTCAGGTTGGCCGTGAAAGGCTTTGCCGTCTTTTTGAACCAAAGTGGCGGCCGTGATAAACAGGCCCATATCGCCTGCGCGGTTGCTGAGGAAGGTACGCTCTTGGTCGCTGATTAAACCGTCGGTTTGTGAACCGAAATGGGTCATGGGGGCGACGGCAAGGCGGTTTTTGATGGTTACGCCGTTATTGAGGGTGTATGTTTGAAAGAGTGGGGCGTATTTTGGATTCATGAGATTTTGCTCTTGATAAGTGAATGGTTGGCAGAGGATTGGGCCATTCGGGAATTTATCAAGTAAACAGGCCGTCTGAAAAGTTTCAGACGGCCTGTTTATTCTTTAAGCCTTAGGATTAAAGATTAGGATTAACAATGATTTTTACTGCGGATTCATTGTTGTGGATCAAGCGCTCGAAGCCTTCGGAAATCAATTCGTCCAGTTTGATGCGTTGGGTGATGAAAGGCTCAAGGTTGATTTTGCCTTCTTCAACCAATTTGATGGTTTCGGCGTGGTCGTTGCAGTAGGCGATGGTGCCGCGCACGTCCAGCTCTTTCATCACAACGCTGTGGACGTTGATGGTAGCGGGGTGGCTCCAAATGGATACGATGACGACTTTCGCAGTCGGACGGCATGCTTCGACCATGGTGTCCAGCACTTTGTTGACGCTGGTGCATTCGAATGCAACGTCTACGCCTTCGCCGTTGGTCAGTTTTTTCACTTCTTCAACGACATCGACTTCGGATGGGTCGAGGATGTAGTCGGCCACGCCGGCTTCGCGTGCTTTGTCTTTACGCGCTTTGCTCAATTCGGTGATGATGACTTTGATGCCTTTGGCTTTCAGTACGGCAGCCAACAGCAAACCGATTGGGCCTGCGCCGCCGACCAATGCGACGTCGCCTTCTTTCGCGCCACTGCGTACATAAGCATGGTGGCCGACAGACAGAGGCTCAATCAAAGCAGCTTGGTCCAATGGGATTTTGTCGGAAATAGGGTGTACCCAACGGCGTTTAACGGCAATTTTTTCAGACAAGCCGCCACCGCAGCCGCCCAAGCCGATGAAGTTCATGTCTTTGGAGAGGTGGTAGTTGCTGCCTTCGCCGGTCGGTACGTCGTCGCGGATGATGTAGGGTTCGACAACAACGTGTTGACCGACTTTGATGTCGTCCACGCCTTCGCCTACGGCATAAACCACGCCGGAGAACTCGTGACCCATGGTGACTGGCGCAGACTCGCCGGAGATTGGGTGCGGATGGCCGCAAGGCGGAATGAAAATCGGGCCTTCCATGAATTCATGCAGGTCTGTACCGCAGATACCGCACCAAGCAACATTGATGCCGACAGTACCCGGAGCTACGGTTGGCTCGGGAATGTCTTCGATGCGGATGTCGCCTTTGTTATAAAAACGTGCTGCTTTCATTGTAACGCTCCTTTTTTAAAGTGGAGGCCGTCTGAAAAAGACGGTCAATTGGGGAAAGGGAAGCAGTGTGGCGTGTGAAATGTTTTTATTGATATGTTTTATGTTTGTTATTTTACTACTGATAATATGGAAATGGTTTGTCTTTGCTCAAATTAAAGTTTGTAAATGAAAAAAAAGGCCTTCTGAAATGGATAATCTGTTTTCAGACGGCCTGGGCAATAGTTTGAATGCGTTATGGTGTAGGATTGTTACTTTTGCCGCGCTTCAGATGCTTTTGGTAGGCGATGACGTAATCGGCCTTGCTTAAGCCCGCCAATACGCGGATGTGGGCGGCGGCGGATTTGGACATGGATTCCAAGGTATAGCCGCCTTCCAGCACGGAAACAACACGTCCTTGGCAGCTTGCCGTTGCTTGGACGATTTTGTGCGTCAGCCAGGCAAAATCGGCTTCATGCAGGTTCAGACGGCCTGTTTCGTCTTGTTTATGCCCGTCAAAACCTGCCGAAAGCAACACCAACTCGGGGCGGAAGGCCGTGAGCTTGGGCAGCCATTGTTCGCGGATGGTCGTGCGGAAGATACGGCTGCCTGTGCCTGGTTTGAGGGGCGTATGCAGCATATTTTTATTGCCGGCGTATTGTTCCGCCTGAGGGAAGGGAAAGATATCGGTTTCAAACAGGTTGAAAAACATCACGCGCGGATCGTCTTGGAGAATCTCCGCCGTTCCATCGCCGAAGTGGACGTCGAAATCGATGACGGCGATGCGTTGCAAGCGGTATTGGGCAATGGCGTGCATCACGCCGGTGGCGGTGTTGTTGATCAGGCAAAATCCGCCGGCGCTGTTGCTGTGGGCATGGTGGCCTGGCGGGCGGATGGCGCAAAAAGCATGCCAGGCTTTTTTATTCATCACCATATCGACTGCCTTGACAACGGCTCCGGCCGCAAAACGGGCGGCTTGAAGGGAGTCGTGGCAGATGACCGTATCGTCATCGATGCGGTGGATTTTGCCGGGGAGCGGCTGGGCGGCTTCCAACTCGTGCAGATAGTTGCGCGAGTGGACCAATGCCAGCTGCGCATCTTTGATTTCCGGTGCTTCGGTGGTTTGCAGGCGACGCCAAATGCCTTCTTGTTTTAAGGCAGTTTGAATGGAGCTGATGCGTTCGGGCCTGTCGGGATGGTTAGGCCCCGGCTGGTGCTGTAGGAATATCGGATGCGAAATCCATACGGTGCGGGCGTTTTTGCCAAACAAACGGCGTAGGCGGGTGCTGATGCGCCAAAGGATTTTTTTGAACATGGAACAGTATGTGTCGGACAAGTCGTAAAGACTGCTAAATATGGTTAATAAATACGGAAATACTTGGAAATTTTTCAGACGACCTTTAGAATAGCTCAATTTTACAGTCCAACCAATGTATTTGATTGCAGTGTGCAGTTTTTTACTTAATCTAAAACTTGAAAGAACGGATATATTATGAATCAAGCAGTGGCTCAATTTGCCCCTTTAGTGCTGATCATGGTGGTGTTCTACTTCCTGATTATGCGTCCTCAACAAAAGAAATTCAAAGCGCACCAAGCGATGTTGGCCGCTTTGAAAGTCGGCGATAAAGTCGTTTTGGCGGCAGGCTTCAAAGGCCGCGTGACCAAAGTCGGCGAGCAATTCTACACTGTCGACATCGGTCAAGGTGCGAAAATCGAAGTGGAAGTTGAGCGCAACGCGATTGCCGCGAAAGCCGAATAATCCGTTTTTTTGCAAAAAGCCGCCTCATTTTCCGAGCGCGGCTGTTTGCCTTTATAAATAAAGCAAAGGTTTACCATGAACCGTTATCCTTTATGGAAATACCTGCTGATTGCGTTCACGATTGTGGTTGCGGCTGTTTACTCGCTGCCCAACCTTTTCGGTGAAACGCCTGCCGTACAGGTATCGACCAACCGACAAGCCATCGTTATCAATGAGCAAACCCAGTCTAAAGTGGATGCCGCGCTGAAACAGGCAGGTATTCAGACTGATGGTATGTTCATCGTCGACAACTCGCTGAAAGTGCGTTTCAAAGATACCGAAACGCAACTGAAAGCGCGCGACGTCATCGAAAATACTTTGGGCGAGGGCTATATTACCGCGCTCAACCTGTTGGCAGACAGCCCTGAGTGGATGGCGAAAATCAAAGCCAATCCGATGTTCCTGGGTCTGGACTTGCGCGGCGGCGTGCATTTCACCATGCAGGTGGACATGAAAGCCGCGATGCAGAAAACGTTTGAACGTTATTCCGGCGATATCCGCCGCGAATTGCGCCGCGAAAAAATCCGTACCGGCACGGTGCATCAGACTGAAAACGGTCTGACCGTGCCTTTGCAAGATGCTGCCGATGTACAAAAAGCCTTGCCTCAGTTGCAAAAATTGTTCCCTGAAGCCACGCTGCTGCCGGACGGTAACAATATCGTGCTGACTTTGTCTGAAGAGGCAATCAATAAAGTACGTTCTGATGCAGTTAAACAAAATATCAATACGTTGCACAACCGTGTGAACGAATTGGGCGTAGCCGAACCGGTTATCCAACAATCCGGCCTTGACCGCATTGTCGTACAGCTGCCGGGCGTGCAAGATACTGCCAAAGCAAAAGATATTATCGGTCGTACTGCGACTTTGGAAGTGCGTATGGTGGAAGACGATCCGATCAAACTGCAAGAAGCTTTGAACGGCAATGTGCCGACCGGTTACGAATTGCTGTCAAGCGGTGGCGATCATCCGGAAACTATCTTGGTCAACAAACAAGTTGAACTAACCGGCGACAACATCAACGATGCGCAACCTAGCTTTGACCAAATGGGCGCGCCTGCCGTGAGCCTGAGCCTGGATAGTGCGGGCGGCAGCATTTTTGGCGAATTGACTTCGGCCAATGTGGGTAAACGTATGGCTATGGTGTTGATCGACCAAGGTAAATCCGAAGTCGTGACCGCGCCTGTCATCCGAGCCGCCATTACCGGTGGCCGCGTGGAGATTTCCGGCAGCATGACGACAGCCGAAGCCAACGATACTTCATTGTTGCTGCGCGCCGGTTCGCTGGCCGCGCCGATGCAGATTGTCGAAGAACGTACCATCGGCCCGTCTTTGGGTAAAGAAAACATTGAAAAAGGTTTCCACTCTACCTTGTGGGGCTTTGCCGCTGTTGCTGCATTCATGGTGATTTACTATCGCTTGATGGGTTTCTTCTCTACCATTGCCTTGAGTACCAATATCTTGTTTTTGGTGGGTATTTTGTCTGCCATGCAGGCAACGCTGACCTTGCCGGGTATTGCCGCCTTGGCTTTGACCTTGGGTATGGCGATTGACTCCAACGTGTTGATTAATGAACGTATCCGTGAGGAACTGCGTGCCGGTGTCGTACCACAGCAGGCCATCAACCTCGGTTTCCAACACGCTTGGGCAACCATTGTCGATTCCAACTTGACCTCCCTGATTGCCGGTATCGCTTTGTTGGTATTCGGTTCCGGCCCGGTACGCGGTTTTGCGGTTGTACACTGTATCGGTATTCTGACTTCGATGTATTCATCCGTGGTCGTGTTCCGTGCTTTGGTCAACCTGTGGTACGGCCGTCGCCGCAAATTGCAAAATATTTCCATCGGTTCGGTATGGAAGCCGAAAGCTGAAATGGCAGAAGGCAAGGAGTAAAACATGGAATTATTTAAAATCAAACGTGATATTCCGTTTATGAGCTACGGCAAACTGACGACTTTTATTTCGTTGGTTACGTTTATCGCCGCCGTGTTCTTTTTGGTAACCAAAGGCCTGAATTTCTCCGTCGAATTTACAGGCGGTACGGTGATGGAAGTCCAATATCAGCAGGGCGTGGATGTGAATAAAACGCGCGAACGCCTCGATACGCTGAAAATGGGTGATGTACAGGTTCAGGCCTTGGGTACGAATAAACACATTATGATTCGCCTGCCGAACAAAGAAGGCGTAACGTCTGCACAGCTGTCCAACCAAGTGATGGATTTGCTGAAAAAAGACAACCCTGACGTTACCTTGCGCCAAGTCGAATTCATCGGCCCTCAGGTTGGTGAAGAATTGGTTACCAATGGTTTGATGGCATTGGGCTTCGTGGTGGCAGGTATTATTATTTACTTGTCCATGCGTTTTGAGTGGCGTTTTGCAGTATCCGCGATTATTGCGAATATGCACGATATCGTGATTATTCTCGGCTGTTTCGCCTTCTTCCAATGGGAATTCTCATTGACTGTCTTGGCAGGTATCTTGGCTGTTTTGGGTTATTCCGTAAACGAATCTGTGGTGGTATTTGACCGTATTCGCGAAAACTTCCGCAAGCCGCATATGCGCGGCCACACTGTGCCGGAAGTCATCGACAACGCGATTACTGCAACCATGAGCCGTACCATCATTACCCACGGTTCGACCGAGGCAATGGTTGTTTCTATGCTGGTGTTTGGCGGTGCAGCCTTGCACGGTTTCTCTATGGCGCTGACTATCGGTATCGTGTTCGGTATTTACTCTTCCGTATTGGTTGCCAGCCCGCTCTTGCTGATGTTTGGCTTGAGTCGTGAGAACATTGCCAAAGAAGTGAAGAAAAAAGAAGAAGTTGTAGTTTAATCGCTGCAATGCTGCGATAAAGGCCGTCTGAAAATTGATTGAATCAGTTTTCAGACGGCCTTTTGTATTTAAATTTCAGAATATTTTGTTTTAATGAAACAGGAGGGGATAAATGTGAAAGAAAAAGAAAAAATAGGAACAATATAATTTTGTGATGAATCAAGTTTATTGTCTGATATTCCCTTAATTGCTTGTCAGTCCCAATATTTTAAAACATAATACTTTTGCCCCCGATGCTGGAGTTTTACTACAAGTACATGATTTGCAAAAATCTGTCGGGTGTGCAGACCCTGCCAATCAACCTCAAAAAAGGAAGGCCAAGAATGAAAGTAACCAGTTTCGGCGAAGTGCTGTGGGACGATTTTCCAAACGGAAAGGTATTGGGTGGTGCACCCCTAAATGTTGCTGTCCGTTTGCAGTCTTTGGGTATCGATGCTGTCATCATCAGTCGTCGCGGCGATGATGCCGATGGCGAGGAATTGCTACGTCAAATTCAAAGTAAAAACGTCAATACTGATTATTTGCAGGTTTGTCACGAATGTGCGACCAGCTTGGTGAAAGTACACTTGGACAAGTCTGGCAGTGCGTCTTATGAGATTGTTTATCCTTGCGCGTGGGACAGGATTGCGGTTGATGATGCGGCAATCAAACGTGTGGCAGAATCAGATGCTTTCGTTTTTGGCAGCTTGGCAACCCGCGATGAAGTTTCGCGTAAAAGCTTGGCGGTTTTGCTGAAAGAAGCCAAATTCAAAATTTTTGACGTTAATCTGCGTAAGCCTCATTACGATATTGACCGCTTGCTTGAGACCATGAAACAGTCCGATATGGTCAAACTCAATGATGATGAGCTGTATGAGTTGGCTGCGGCTTACGGTTCTCCTTATCACAGTATCGAACAAAATATCGGCTACCTCGTTGAGCTGACCGGCGTCAAAATCTTGTGTGTGACTTTGGGTAGTCATGGCGCGGTTTTGTATAAGGACGGCGAGTTGTACCGTCATTGCGGTTTCCGCGTCAAAGTGGTGGATACTGTCGGCTCCGGCGACAGCTTTCTTGGTGGTTTGACTTACAAGCTGCTCAATAATGCGCCTCCTCAAGAAGCCATTGCTTTTGCTTGTGCGCTGGGTGCATTGGTGGCTTCACGTCATGGCGCGACGGCGGATATTTCTTTGGAAGAAGTTGAAGCGTTTATGAATCCTGCTTGATATTTTGACAAGAGACATAAAAAGGCCGTCTGAAAACCATTAAATCAGGTTTTTCAGACGGCCTTAGTATTTTCAGGCTTTACCAATAAGTTGTAAAACATTCTAAGTTGGTATTTTTCGGGCCGCTTCCTTCTTCGGTCGGCGAACCAATCATCATCAGGCCGATGATTTTGTCTTTGTCGGCACACTCAAATGCTTCGCGCAACAATGGGCTGTTGACCCACATGCCCGTAATCCAAACATTGTCGAAGCCTTGAGCAGAAGCAGCCAGTTGTAAAGCATAGGCGGCGCAGCCTGCAGTCAGCATTTGCTCCCATTCAGGTTTGGGTTTCGCCACTTCACGGTTTGGCGCAAATGTAACGCCAATAATCATAGGCGCCATGTTGCCGACGCGTTCGGCCTTTTTCATGGCATCATCACCGAAGTTGAGTTCGGTAACGGTCTTGCCCAAAAGCTCGCGGAAACGTTGTAAGCCGGCCTCGCTTTGAATTACAGTAAAGCGGTAAGGGCGCATATTGCCGTGATCAGGTACTTGTGTTGCCGCTTGCAGCATTTGTTCCAGTTGCTCGGCATTGGGTGCAGGAGCAGTCAGTTTTTTGGAAGAGCGACGAGTGGTGAGGAGATTTAAGGCATCCATTTTTATTCTTTCTTGTGAATTCGAATGAGAATAATTATATAGCAGAACGATAAATAAATCAGCAAAGGACTAAGGCCGTCTGAATTAAGGTTTCAGACGGCCTTTGAGTTTTACAGGATACCGTTGTTTTGTGTATTTTCAGTAATCAGTGCTTTGCTGATTTCATCGGCGGTGTAGCTCTTACCGTTTCCGAATACAAAGCTGTCGACATTATTGTTGGCAATGTCATGGATGGTCAGGGTGTCGCCTGTATCTTTGATGGTTAAGACCCAATCATCGCCGGTTTTCAACTGTAAATCTTTCAGCGTCAGCCCTTCTTTGAAAAGGACTTGGGTATCGCTGCCACCATACGGATTAAAGGTGTCGTTGCCGCTGTTTCTGCCAAACATGATAACGGTGTTGTCGGCACCCGGGTCGGTAATGGTATCGTTGCCGCCGGCCGTATCAACGATGTTGATGCCTCGGCCCAAAGTAATGGTTTCATCGCTTCGGTTGCCCCTGTATTCGACAACAGAAGTGTAATGCGACAAATCTAAATCGCTGTTGTCGCTATCGGCGTGGATGGTGTGATTGAAGTTGTTGTACACATCACGGTTGAGTTCTTCAACGGGTTGGCCTGTGTATTGGACGATGTTTTTGTTGCCGATCATGTGCGGGATAGACAGTTTGAAGTGGTTGATCAGCTCGCCTGTGCTGTATGAGGTATTGCCGTCAAACTGAAACTCGGAAATCGCACCATAAATACCGCTTTGGTTTTTGATGGTTAAAACATCGTCCGTGCCTTTAATGCGGATATGCCAAGTATCGCCATCCAACAGGGGGGGGGATACAAATTGGTTGCTGTCGGGTATGTCGGCAATCCCGGTTTTGTCGTAACCTTTTTCAACGGTAATTTCGAGGTCGTCAAGGGTAATGCCGCCGGTAAATTTAACGACATTAGCGTTGAGTCTGTGTAGGCTTGCCTCGCTATCAAAACCGAAGTTGTAGTCGAAAATGGTGTCGTGGCCGTAACCTTTTCCGAAAACATAGGTGTCGTTGTGTTCTCCGCCTTCCAGATAATCATTGCCTGCGCCGCCGTCGAGTAAGTCGGTGCCTACATGGGCATAGAGTTTGTCGTTACCGTTGCCGCCGTAGAGTTTATCGTCGGAAGCGGGTTCGTTGCCGTAATAGGTTTCGCTGTGTTCGCGCAAGATGTCATCGCCGTCGTGGCCATAGAGGATGTCGCGGCCGTCGTTGCCGCCGTCGATTTCATTGTTGCCTGCATTGCCATGCAAAGTGTCGTCGCCGTTTGTGCCGACAAAGTTAATGTTTTTGGCTTTCAGCGCTTGGAAGGCTTGTTGGAACTGTGCGGCAGTGTAAGTTTGGTCGCTGAACTGGAAACGGTCGATGGAAATGCTGCCATCAGCACCGATTTGGTTTTGAATCAAGGCTGAACCTTGATCCGAAGTAATTTCCCAGCTTTGGCTGCCATCATCGTTATGAATGGTCTTCAGGTTGAGCTTGGCATTGTTCAGGCCGTCTGAAAACTTGAGGGTATTGATGCCTTGGTTGTCGATAATGGTATCGTTGTCGCCGTAGATATAGGTATCGTTTCCGGCGCCGCCTTTCAGAATGTCTTTGCCGTTGCCGCCCATCAAAATATCGTTGCCAGCATCACCGTTGATGAGATCGTTACCGTCGCCGCCATCCAGATAATCGTTGCCGTCGCCGCCGTTGAGGTTGTCGTTGCCGCCCATGCCGTAAACGGTATCATCACCGCGTCCGCTGTTGAGGCGGTTGCGGCCTTCGTTACCGGTCAGGATGTTATTGCTGTTGTTGCCGGCGGCAAAAATATTGGCCGAGCCGGTCAAGGTAACATTTTCGACGTGGGTGGCGGCAGTATGGGAAATGCTGCTGAATACGGTGTCTTCGCCGCCGCCAGCCTGTTCGATAACCACGTCTTTTGTGTTATCAACATAGTAAGTGTCATTGCCGTCCCTGCCTTCCATAATGTCGGCACCGGCCTTGCCGTCGATAATATCATCGCCGGATGTGCCAATCAGGTGGTCATTGCCGTCGCTACCATCGATGGTCTTACCGCTTTCGGTATATTCAGTCAGGGAAATATCGAAATATTTGGCAAAGCTGTTTACATCCAGTTTTTGTGTGCCGATGATGAATTGGGAGACTGCCGGTGTTGTACCGTTTTGAGTGTATTGGTTTTTGATGGTTAAAACGGCGTTGCTGTTTTTCACGGCAATCAGCCAGTCTTGACCGCCGGTTTCGTTGTTTCGGGCTTCAACGGTTAAATCGTTAAGGCTTAGGTCGGTATGAAAGCGGATGCTGTTGTGGCCTTGATTGTCGATGATGGTGTCTTGCTCGCTTTTGGCAGAGAAAAGGTAGGTGTCGTCACCTTCGCCACCTTCAAGCACATCGTTGCCTGCTTCGCCATTTAGGGTGTCATTGCCTGTTTCGCCGAAAAGACAGTCGTTGCCTTCGCCGCCATTGATGAAATCGTTGCCGCCGCCGCCGTAAACGATGTCGTCACCGCGACCGCTGTTGAGGCGGTTGCGGCCTTCATTGCCGATGAGGATGTTGTTACTGTTGTTGCCTGCGCCGAAGATGTTGGCTGTACCGGTCAAAACAAGGTTTTCAACGTGGTTTGGAAGGGTATAGCTGACGTTGCTGTAAACCGTATCATCGCCTCCATTTGGGTTTTCAATGATTTTATCGTCGCTGCGGGTTACATAATAAACGTCATCTCTCGAAGTACCTGTTGTTGCTTGTGCAAGGGCGGAAGGTTGTAATTGCTCTAAATGTCGTAATTCAAATTGCGCATTGCGAATGCGCATTGCTTTTTCGATTGTCATGATATTTTCTTTAGATATTGATGAGAGTAACAAGGAAGTAAACGTATCCGGCATATGGCCGGTATTGCTTAATTTGTATTGTGTTTAGGCTGTATATACTAGTGCCGAAATTTGAGAAAAACAACTGAAACGTTAAGATATGACAATATATAGAGAGCCTTATCAGGCTTAGTTTGCCGTCTATTCTTTTGCCAAATGGCTTTGCCTTGTGCGGCTGTTTTGTTTCTTATATACCACACATCAATTTCCATAGTTTCAAACTATGAATGGTTGTAAAAAGGCCGTCTGAAAAAAAGAAGCAGGTTTCGCATTGCAAAACCTGCTTCTGATTTTTCAGACGGCCTGTCTGATTACAGAGTACGGGCAACTTCGACGATGTCGAAACATTCGAGTTGGTCGCCTTCCATAATCTCGTTGTAGCCTTTGAGCATCAGACCACACTCGAAGCCCATGCGGACTTCTTTGACGTCGTCTTTGTAGCGTTTCAAAGAAGACAGTTCGCCGGTATGGATAACCACGTTGTTGCGGATGAGGCGGACATGGGAATCGCGTTTGACCACGCCGTCGGTAACCATACAGCCTGCAATATTGCCGACTTTGGATACGCTGATAACCTGACGGATTTCGACCGTGCCGGTTACTTGCTCTTTCTCTTCCGGAGAGAGCATACCACTCATGGCGGCTTTCACGTCGTCAATGGCATCATAAATGATGTTGTAGTAACGGATTTCCACGTTTTCATTCTCAGCTAGTTTGCGTGCGGAAGCATCTGCACGGACGTTAAAGCCGATGATGAATGCGCCGGAAGCAATGGCCAAGTTGACATCAGATTCGGTAATGCCGCCCACGCCGCTGTGCAACACGTTCACTTTCACTTCGTCGGTGGACAGTTTTTTCAGGCTGCCCGCCAAAGCTTCGTAAGAACCTTGTACGTCTGCCTTAATGATGACAGACAAGGATTGGGCTTGGTTTTCGCCCATGTTGTTGAACATGTTTTCCAGTTTCGCAGCCTGTTGTTTGGCCAAGCGCACGTCGCGGTATTTGCCTTGACGGAAGAGGGCGATTTCGCGCGCTTTTTTCTCGTCGGCCAACACCATTGCATCTTCGCCTGCGTTCGGTACGTCGGACAAGCCGAGGATTTCGACAGGGATAGAAGGGCCGGCTTCATTGATGGCTTTGCCGTTTTCGTCAACCATTGCACGGATTTTACCGAATGCAGTACCGGCCAGCAGCATATCGCCTTTTTTCAGCGTACCGCTTTGAACCAGCAATGTGGCAACCGCGCCGCGGCCTTTGTCCAAACGTGCCTCAACAATGATACCTTTGGCAGGTGCATCGACTGGGGCAGTCAGTTCCAAAACTTCAGCTTCGAGCAAGACGGCTTCGAGCAATGCATCGATGTTCAGGCCTTTTTTAGCGGAAACGTCGATAAACTGTACATCGCCGCCCCATTCGTCAGGCACGACTTCGTGCGCAGTCAGCTCTTGGCGGATACGCTCTGGGTTGGCGGCTTCTTTATCGATTTTGTTGACGGCAACCACCATCGGTACGCCCGCAGCTTTAGCGTGGGCAATGGCTTCGATGGTTTGCGGCATCACGCCGTCGTCGGCTGCAACCACAAGAATCACGATATCGGTTGCTTTCGCACCGCGCGCACGCATTGCGGTAAACGCTTCGTGACCCGGAGTATCCAAGAAAGTAATCACGCCGCGAGGGGTTTCAACGTGGTATGCACCGATGTGTTGGGTAATGCCACCCGCTTCGCCTTGTACCACTTTGGCGCGGCGGATGTAGTCCAGCAGGGAAGTTTTACCGTGGTCAACGTGACCCATCACGGTAACAACCGGTGGACGCGGCAATGCTTCGGCTTCTACTGCTTCAACGCCTTCATCCAGGAATGCTTCAGGGTCGTCGGCTGCAGCAGGTTTGCCGATGTGGCCGAGTTCTTCCACCACAATCAGGGCAGTGTCTTGGTCGATGGATTGGTTGATGGTTACCATCATGCCCATTTTCATCAGGGCTTTAACCACTTCGACGCCTTTAACGGCCATTTTGTGTGCCAAATCGGCAACGGTAATGGTTTCAGGTACCAAAACTTCGTGTACGACAGGTTCGGTTGGTGCTTGGAAGGCGTGTTGGTTTGGCTCAAGTTTGAGTTTTTTGCCTTTTTTGCCGCCGCGTACGCGCTCGTCGTCGCCAGTGCGTGCATTGCGGTCACGTCCGCCTTTGCCGCCTTTGCCTTTAGCATTGCGGCCTTGAATGTCTTCATCACGCTCACGACGGTCTTCTTTTTTACCGCGCACGTTGTGTTCGGATTTGCCTTCGCCGGATGCTGCTTTGGCTTTCTCGGCAGGTTTGTTGCGTTCGCCTGATTTGGCTTCTTTCGTAGGTTTTGAGTCTTGAGCGGCCTGTTGTTTCATGGCTTCGCGGCGTGCTTGACGCTCTTGTTTTTCTTTCAACAAAGCTTCTTGATGCGCACGCAGGGCGGCGGCACGACGGGCCTCTTCATCGCGTTGAGCCTGTTCTTCCACGCTGACGACAGGTTGCGGTACGGCAGGAGCGACAGGTTTGGCTGCCTTTTTCGCTTCTTTGCCTTTGCCGCCTTTGTCTTGTTTGGCTTTGGCAGTTTTTTTGGCTTCGGCTGGTTTTTCAGCTTCAACGGATTTTTCAGACGGCTTGTTGTCTGCTTTAGCCTCAACTTTTGCTTCGGCCTTGGCTTCTACGGCTTCAACCGGTTTGGCTTCTTCTTTTTTGGCTTCGGCAGGTTTGCCTTCCGCTTTTGGTGCGGTTTTGGCTGCTTTCAGTCTGGCTGCTTCGGCCTCTGCTTTAGCACGGGCTTCGGCTTTGGCGGCAGCTTCTGCTTCAGCTTTGGCTTTTTCTTCGGCAGCTTGGGAGGCTGCTTTTTCTGCTTCGGCTTTTTGGTTTTCCGCTGCTACTTTGGCTTTGGCTTCCGCTGCCAATTCTTCGGAAGAAGGAATAGTAACGGCACGGCTGCGGCGGCGTGTTTCTACTTTTACGCCGTCAACGGTGCTGACTTCGGTTTTTTTGCGGCGGATGCTGATGGTGCCGCTGTTGCTGCCGTTTTTCTTTTGCAGGTAAGCGGTCAGCAATTGTTTGTCGTCAGTGGTTATGCTGTCATTACCGCTGTTTTTATTGACCCCGGCTTCTTTCAATTGTTTAAGCAAATCATCGACGGGGCGGTTTAGTTCGGCGGCAAATTGCGCTACGGTTGTATTACTCATTCAGTACCCCCTTAGTTGTTTTCTTCAGTAAACCAGTGTTCGCGTGCAGCCAAAATCACTTTTTTGGCTTCTTCTTCGTCAACACCGGTAATTTCGACCAATTCGTCAACAGACAATTCGGCCAGATCATCGCGTTGGGTAACGCCGGCTTCGGCCAGTTTGCGCAACATGTCGGAATCTACGCCGTCCAAATTGCGCATGTCTTCAGACACTTCACCCAGTTTTTCTTCTGCGGCGATGGTAATGGTCAGGATAGCGTCGCGTGCGCGGTTGCGCAGGGTTTCAACGATTTCTTCGTCAAAGCCGTCAATGGCGAGCAATTCTGCCGCTGGAACGTAAGCAACTTCTTCCAAAGTGGCAAAGCCTTCTTCCACCAAAATATCGGCGGTTTCGTCGTCGATGTTCAAGTGGGTGGTGAAGAGGTTGCGGATAACCGCGTCTTCGGCGGCATTGCGTTCGTCGGCTTCTTCAACGGTCATGATGTTCAGCTGCCAGCCGGTCAGGATGGAAGCCAGACGGACGTTTTGACCGCCGCGGCCGATGGCCAGCGCCAGTTGGTTTTCATCAACGATCACGTCAACGGCGTGTTTGTCTTCATCAATTACAATGCGGCTCACTTCGGCAGGAGACAGCGCATTCATTACGAATTGGGCAGGCTCTGGAGACCACAATACGATGTCAATGCGTTCGCCGGACAATTCGTTGCTCACGGCGTTAACACGGGAACCGCGCACGCCGATACAAGTACCTTGCGGGTCGATGCGTTGGTCGTTGGCTTTAACGGCAACTTTGGCGCGTTGGCCGGGATCGCGTGCTACTTCGCGGATTTCCAACAGGCCGTCTGCAATTTCAGGCACTTCGTTGGCGTAGAGTTTGGCCAAGAAGTCGCCGCTGGTACGGCTCAAAATGACTTGTTTGCGGCCGGTATTGCCGATTTCGTCCACACGCAGGAAGAGGGCGCGGATGCGGTCGCCGCTGCGGAAGTTTTCGCGCGGAATCATTTCTTCGCGCGGAATCAGGGCATCGAGTTTGCCTGCGACAACTTCAACGATAATGCCGTGGCGCTCGACGCGTTTTACCGTACCGGAAACGATGTCTTCTTTAGAAGCGAGGAACTCGTTCAGGTTTTGCTCGCGCTCCGCATCGCGGATGCGTTGCAGGATGATTTGTTTGGCAGTTTGCGCGGCTTGGCGGCCGAAGCCTTCGTTTGGCAGCTGCTCTTCGTAGTATTCGCCGATTTGGATGGTGGTGCCGGGAATTTCTTCTTGGATTTCCTCGATGGTTTTTTCTACGTCGGGGTAGGTGTAGTCTTCATCGGCAACAATCAGCCAGCGGCGGAAGGTTTGGTATTCGCCGGTATCGCGGTCGATTTCGACACGCACGTCCATGTGCTCGCGGTCGGCTTTTTTCTTGGCGGCAGTAGAGAGGGCGAATTCAAGGGCTTTGAATACGACTTCCGTTTCAACGTTTTTTTCACTTGCCAGCGCTTCGGCTAGCTGTAACATTTCGCGACTCATTTTCTAGAATCTCCAAGTAATCGGTTTTTAAAATTTAAATTCGGGGCGCAAACGGGCTTTGTCGATGTTGCTCAATTCGATTTGGGCAGTTTTGCCGTCGAAAGAGACGGTAACGATGTCGTTTTCGCAAGATTCGATGCGGCCGATGAAGTTTTTCTGACCATCAATCGGCAGGCGTGTTTTGATTTTGGCGTTCTGGCCGGCAAAGCGCACGAAGTCGGCGGCTTTTTTCAACGGACGGTCAAGGCCCGGGCTGGAGATTTCCAAACGTTTGTAGTCGATGTCTTCAACCATAAACACGCGGCTCAGATGGTTGCTGACAGTGGCGCAGTCTTCGACGGTGATGCCGCCTTCTTTATCGATGAAAACGCGTAAATCGCCTTGTGCGGTCAGTTCGAAATCGACCAGCTCGTAGCCCAAGCCGGGCAGGGTTTTATCAAGAATGCTTTGAATATCCATGCTTCTCCAGAAGTACATAAACAAAAAAATGGCCGCGCGGCCATTTTTCGTGTGATTTGAAAAATTGGCCTATTATAACTGTTTTCAAGATAAAAGAAAAGCGTTGATTTGGCGTGGATTTTTTGAAGTGATTGCGTAAATGGAAGGATAGGGGCGAGGCCGTCTGAAAAGGAAATTGTTGACAAGTTTTGATGTGGTGTCTCTGAAATTATTTTGGAAAACAAAGAATTGGTGTTGCTTTGTTTTCAGGCGGCCTTGTATTTCCTGGTTTTTCGTGCTTGCACAATGTGCAAGGCGGTTCTACAATTTCCTTATACTCTCCGAATAAGAAAGAAGGCCGCCATGTTCGCACATCCGATTTACAATTTTTCCGCAGGTCCTGCCGTATTGCCGGAAGCGGTATTGCGTACCGCGCAACAGGAAATGCTCGACTACAACGGTACGGGTTTCCCCGTGATGGCGATGAGCCACCGTTCGGATATGTTTTTGAGCATTCTGCATCATGCCGAACAAGACTTGCGCCAGCTTTTGAATATTCCGTCCAACTATAAAATCCTGTTTTTACAGGGCGGTGCGACCGCGCAATTTAATATGGTGGCCATGAATTTAGCGCACGGTTTTACGACTGCCGATGCGGTGGTAACGGGCAACTGGAGCCGTATTGCCTATGAACAGATGAGCCGTTTGAGCAATGCCGAAATCCGTTTGGCCGCGCATGGCGGCGAGCAATATGCCTATAAAAACCTGCCTGCGGTGGAGGATTGGGATGTCAACCCGAATTCTGCGTTTGTTCATTTTGCGATTAATGAAACCGTAAACGGTTTGCAGTATCAAAACGTCCCCAAACTTTCAGACGGCCTGCCGCCGCTGGTGTGCGATATGTCGAGCGAGATTTTGTCGCGTGAGTTTAATGTATCCGATTACGGCTTGATTTATGCCGGTGCACAAAAAAATATCGGTCCTGCCGGTGCGACCGTGGTCATTATCCGCGAGGATTTGCTGGAGCGTTGTCCGAACGATATTCCCGATGTGTTCAACTACCGCTCTCACATCAACCGCGACGGTATGTACAACACGCCGTCCACCTATGCGATTTATATGTCGGGTTTGGTGTTCCGCTGGCTGCAAACGCAGGGCGGTGTGAAAAAAATTGAAGCGGTCAATCGAATAAAGGCTCAAACCTTGTATGAGACGATAGACGGCAGCGGCGGTTTTTACATAAATGATATTCATCCTGATGCGCGCTCCAAAATGAACGTGGTCTTCAAAACCGCAAGTGAAGACTTGGACCGCCGCTTTGTGTTGGAAGCCGAGTTGCAGGGCTTGTGCCTGCTTAAGGGCTATAAAACCGTCGGCGGTATGCGTGCCAGTATTTACAATGCGATGCCGCTTGAAGGTGTGAACGCGTTGGCCGACTTTATGAAAGATTTCCAACGACGTTACGGTTAAGATGAAGATATAAAAAGGCCGTCTGAAACTGGGTTTCAGACGGCCTTTTGATTTGAATAAGTCTTATTCGGTGACTTCTTCAGTGATGCTGTCGCGGTAGATAGTGCTGTCGTAAGTCGGAACAGGAGGAGGCAGCAGGCTGTCGAGTGTCAGCGCGGACGGGTTCAGCGTAGGATAGCCACTGAAGGTTACGGAATAACCGCCGTTGCCGTTACTGCGGACTTTGGCATGCGTGCCCAAAGGGAAAGTGGTTTTGTTGGTGATGTGGCCGAATGGGAAGCCGGTCAACACAGGAATCTTGGCGGTGCGCGAAATGTGGTTGACTACGGCGGAGAAATCGTAGTTGGAGTCGTACACGTCGCGGATGGTGCCCATGCGGAAATCGCCGAAGATGATGGCGCGTTGTTTTTGCAAAACACCTGACAGATAAAGCGTGTTGAGCATGCGCTCGATGCGGTAGGGTTGCTCGCTGACGTCTTCGATAAAGAGGATGCCGCCTTGAATATCAGGCATATAAGGCGTACCGGCGAGGGAGGCGAGAACGCTGAGGTTGCCTCCCCACAATGTGCCTTCGACGTTGACATCGGCGCGTTGGATGGTCGGAACATCAACGATGTTGACGTTGTTGGTCGTGCCGCGGATGAACGAATCCATGGTAAAGACGCTGGGGTCTGCTTTGCCGAATTCGCTGTACACCATCGGGCCTGCAAAGCTCATCATATTGCCTTTGGCCAACAGGGCGAGTTGGACGGCGCACACGTCGCTGAAACCGAAGAATAATGTGCCGCGTTCGCGCATTCTGGCGCCGAGTGAGGCAAAGTCAATTTGCGGCAGGATGCGTGCCGCGCCGTAGCCACCGCGCAGGCCCATCAAGATTTTAGGCGTTTCGACACGACCGCTGGCAACGTCTTGGAAGTCGGCGGCGCGTTGGGCATCGCTGCCGGCAAAGCGTTGGTAACGGCGGCTGCCTGCTTGTTGGTTGGTCACGGTAAAGCCTGCGTTGTAGAGGCGGGTCAGGCCGGTGGTCACGCGGTTGGGGTCTTCGGCGAAGCCTGACGGCGCAACAACGCGCAGGAGGTTGTCGCCGGAACGTGGCGGATGGGGTTGCTTAGGTTGCACGGTTTGGGCTTTCGCGGTGGTGGAAGTGGTTTTGGTTTGCGGTGTGGTGGTCGTGCCTGTGCCGCAGGCTTGTAGCAACCCTGCGCCTGCCGCGGCAGAGCAGGTACGCAGGAAATGGCGGCGCGTGGTGGAGTTCATTGAGGTTTTCCTTTCGTTATATGTTCAGACGGCCTGAACTAGGCGTGTCGGGCCTTGCAGACCGTCTGAAAGTTTAAGCGATTAAGTTTTTGATTTGTTCCGGCCAATTTTCGGGCAGGGTCATACCGTGTTCGCGTACGGGCGCGGCCCAAATCGGCGCAGGAAAGTTGGCGTCGTTTTCAAAGCGGGCGATGACGTGCCAATGCAAGTGAGGCACAACATTGCCGAGGCTGGCCAGATTGATTTTGGCCGGGCGGAAGACTTGGCGCATTGCGGCTTCAACCTGATACACCATTTCCATGATTTCATTGCGTTCGGCAGGGGAAAGGTCGGTCATCTCGGAAACATGGTTATTCCAAATCACGCGGCAGAATGCCGGTGCGCCGGCTTCATTGTGGACGGCGATAACGCGCAGGTTTGGCGTTTGCAGCAAAATATCTTCGTTGTCGGCAGTGCAGATGGGGCAGGTCATGGGTTTTTCTTTCTCAGTCTGAATAGGAATCGGATGATTTCAATCAGGATTTTTAGAACAAGGTAAATGGCAGTCAGAGATATGAATGCGAAAAGCCACGGTTCAGGTATAAACCACCAAAATAAATAGGAGGGCGTGATTAAGTCGGCACATTCTTCGGCACTCTTAACGTGATCGCACAAGCCAAAGCGAAAAAAATCATTGACATCATGAAAGGGCGAATAGGCGAACATAAGTGCTATGGGCGTCACACAAATCAATGCAATGATGGCAATCCAAAAGAATGGTTTGAGATGTTTGAGTGCAGTCATGGATGAAATGTTATAAAAATTTTGCCGCGCCCTTATTGGCAAGTTCGTCGGCTTTTTCGTTTTCTGGGTGTCCGGCATGGCCTTTTACCCATGTCCAGCGGACATCGTGTTGTTGAACCAAACTATCCAGCTCTTTCCATAAGTCGTCGTTTTTAACCGGTTTTTTGGCGGCGGTTTTCCAGCCGTTTTTTTTCCAACCGCGTATCCAGCTTTCCATGCCGTTTTTGACGTATTGCGAGTCGGTGCAGATGACGACTTGGCAGCGGCGTTTTAGGGATTTCAGGCCTTCGATGACGGCAGTCAGTTCCATACGGTTGTTGGTGGTTTCGGCTTCGCCGCCGAACAGTTCTTTTTCGTGTGTGCCGTAGCGCATAAATACACCCCAGCCGCCTGCGCCGGGGTTGCCTTTGCATGCGCCGTCTGTGTAGAGGTAAACGGGTTTATCCATGGGCATGTCTTTGTCGAATAAGGCGGTATCATTATCATAACATAAGGCCGTCTGAAATATCGGCAAATACGGTTTACGCGTGTAAAATACCCTGCGCTTTATCACTCGTATAGAAAGAAGGCAGATATGGGATTGTTCAGCGGCCTTTTGGGCAATGCTTCGCAAAAAGACGCCGATGCGGTGGAACGCGATTTGGCGAATATCCTGATTGATGGCGAACAGGTAAAAATGGCATTCAGCCTGGTGCGCGATTTGATTGTGTTTACCGAATATCGGCTGGTGTTGGTGGACAAGCAGGGGTTGACCGGCAAGAAAGTGTCTTACCGTTCGATTCCATACCGTTCAGTATCGCGCTTTTCGGTGGAAACCTCGGGTCATTTTGATTTGGATGCCGAGCTGAAGATTTGGGTTTCTTCCGGCGAGGTGCCAACCGAAACCTTGCAATTTAAAAGCGACAAGAGCGTGATTGCCATTCAAAAAGCCTTGGCAGAAGCTGTGTTGAAACCGTCAAAATAGAAAGGAAACATGATGAGCGAACAGCAAGAATTGTTTTGTTACAAGCAGATGCCGGTGTGGACGGCGGACGAGATTCCCGAAGCCTTGTTGTCCAAACACAATACTGCCGCCGGTACTTGGGGCTGCCTCAATGTCCTCCAAGGCCGTCTGAACTTCAATGAAGTGGACGAGGCGGGCAATGTTACGTCCACGCACGAGCTGACGCCTGAAAGCGATGATTGGATTATCCATCCGCAAGCATGGCACTTTATCGCGCCGCAAACGCAAGACACGGAAATCCAACTGTCGTTTTACTGCGAGGCGGCAGACTATTTCAATAAGAAATACGGCATGAGCGCGACACATTCGGCCGTCCGTGCTGCCGAAGGCATCGTACCTGTCGGCAAGGTTTTGGATATGGGCTGCGGTCAGGGCCGCAATGCGCTGTATCTGGGTTTGAAAGGTTTTGACGTTACCGCTGTCGATAATAATCCCCATGCGGTTCAAAACGTGGAAGAGCTGGCGCGTATCGAAGAGTTGAATGTCCGCGCGTTTGAATACGACCTCAACGCCGCCAATATTCAGGAAAACTTCGATTATATGGTGGCGACCGTGGTGTTTATGTTCCTGATGCCGCGTTACGTTCCTGACGTGATTGCCAATATAAAGGAACACACCAACCCCGGCGGCTACAACCTGATCGTGTCTGCGATGGATACGGAAGATTTCCCTTGCCCGATGCCGTTCCCGTTCAAGTTTAGTGAGGGCGAGCTGCGCGAATACTATAAGGATTGGGAATTGGTGGAATACAAGGAAGAGCTGGGTTCGATGCACGCGAAAGACGAATTCGGCAATCCGATTCAGTTTAAATTCGTTACCATGCTGGCGAAGAAACCGGAATAAAGGTTTTGCCGTCAAAAGGCCGTCTGAATTCAGTTTTCAGACGGCCTTTGCCGTAATCAATCCACAATCCTTTTGCCCAAAATCACCACGTCTGCCAACATGGTTTCCAAGTCGCAGACTTGTGGCAGCCGCCCCCATTCTTCAAAACCGAAACGGTGAAACAGGTTCAGGCTCGGATAGTTGTGGCCGAACACAAGCGCGATGACGTTGTGGATGTCTAAGGACGGTGCGCGTTCGAGCATGTGCCGCAACAGGATTTTGCCCACGCCTGCGCCGCGCATATCGTGGCGGACATAAATGCTGACTTCCGCGCTGATGTGGTAGGCGTAGCGCGGATGGTAGTCACTGAAACTGCCCCATGCCAATACGGTGCCGTCGGCATCGTAAAGGGCGTAGATCGGGCGTTTGTCCGTGTGCGCGGCAAACCACATTTCACGCTCGGCAACCGTGGTCGGCGACAAATCGGCCGTGGATTGGCGCGTGGCCACGGTGCTGTTGTAAATATCGACGATGGCGGGCAAGTCTTGGCGCAGGGCAGGACGGATGGTGTATTGCATTTCAGACGGCCTGTTATTGAATTAGTTTGGAGATAGTCTTAAAGGCCGGATGTTTGGCATCGCCGAGCAGTTGGAACAAAATACTTTCGACATTGGAAACGATAATGCCTTGACGGCTCATTTGCGCCAAACCATTGTCGCGGTTGGCCGTTGTGCGCGAGGCGGTGCATTCGAAAGGCAGGAATACGGCGTAACCTTGCGCCTTCAAATCCAAGGCCGTCTGAAGCATACAGATATGCGCTTCAGCACCCATCAAAATAACGTTTTTAATGTCGTTTTTGCGTAAGATTTCCTGAATTTCGGGCAAAAACGCCGAAAATTGGGTTTTCTCGACAATCGGCGTGCCTTCGGGCAACAGCAGCGATACGGCGGATACGGTGCTGCCCAAACCTTTCGGATATTGTTCGGTTACGGCAAAGGGGATGTCCAAAGCCGTCAAACCTTGAATCAGCAGGCGGCAGCGTTCCAACATTTCATCCGCGCCGGAAAGGGCGGGCAGCAGGCGTTCTTGAATATCGACAATCAGACAAAGCGTATTTTTCGGGTTCATGGCTTTTCCTTTCAGACGGCCTTTACAGCAAAATCGTTGAATCAGAATGCAATCATATAACAAGCCGCTGGAAAAGTATTGCAGCTTGCCCTGTTTTAAAGCCCGAAATTCTTTTAAAATACCGCCTGATTTGAATTGATAGAGACCGACAACATGAATTTATACCAAACCGTCGAACGTGAAGCCCAAGCAGCCTTTGCCGCCGCAGGCATTGCCGACAGCCCCGTTGTTTTGCAGCCGACCAAGAATGCCGAACACGGCGATTTCCAAATCAACGGCGTGATGGGTGCGGCGAAAAAAGCCAAACAAAATCCGCGCGAGTTGGCGCAAAAAGTGGCCGAAGTATTGGCGGACAACGCTGTGATTGAAAGTGCGGAAGTAGCCGGCCCGGGCTTTATCAACCTGCGCCTGCGTCCTGAGTTCCTCGCCCAAAACATTCAGACGGCCTTAAACGACGCGCGTTTCGGCGTAGCAAAAACCGACAAACCTCAAACCGTCGTTATCGACTATTCTTCGCCTAATCTTGCCAAAGAAATGCACGTCGGCCACCTGCGTTCCAGCATCATCGGCGACAGCATTTCGCGCGTGTTGGAATTTATGGGCAACACCGTTATCCGTCAAAACCACGTCGGCGACTGGGGTACGCAGTTTGGCATGTTGGTCGCTTATTTGGTTGAGCAGCAAAAAGACAATGCCGCGTTTGAGCTGGCTGATTTGGAACAGTTTTACCGTGCCGCCAAAGTACGCTTTGACGAAGATCCTGCCTTCGCTGACACTGCACGCGAATACGTTGTGAAGCTACAAGGCGGCGATGAAACCGTTTTGGCGTTGTGGAAACAGTTTGTCGATATTTCGCTCTCGCACGCCCAAGCCGTTTATGACACGTTGGGCCTGAAACTGCGTCCAGAAGACGTGGCGGGCGAATCGACATACAACAACGATTTGCAGCCCGTGGTCGATGATTTGGCTCAGAAAGGTTTGGCAGTCGAAGACGACGGCGCGAAAGTCGTGTTTTTGGACGAGTTCAAAAACAAAGAAGGCGAACCTGCCGCATTTATCGTGCAAAAACAAGGCGGCGGCTTCCTTTATGCTTCCACCGACTTGGCGTGTTTGCGCTACCGCGTCGGTACGCTTCATGCCGACCGCCTGTTGTATGTCGTCGACCACCGCCAAGCCCTGCACTTTGAGCAACTCTTTACAACTTCCCGCAAAGCAGGCTATCTGCCGGAAGATGTAAAAGCCGAGTTTATCGGCTTCGGCACCATGATGGGCAAAGACGGCAAACCGTTCAAAACGCGCAGTGGCGACACCGTGAAACTGGTTGATTTACTTGATGAAGCGATCAATCGAGCCGAACAAGTCGTAAAAGAGAAAAATCCAAAATGGCAATTAACAACAGAATTAGAAGATGGATTAAAAAAGATTTCTTCTTTAACTAATTCTGATAATTTAAAAAATAAATTAAAGTACAACTTAGAAAATAAAAAGTTGGAAATTACTTTGGAAAACGATGTTGTGTATCATCTTCCTATCGATAAGATTGACAAGATTGTCAGAGGAGCAGAGGAATATACTGATACAGCATTAAGTGATGCAGAGAAAATTGCCCGAGTTGTCGGCATCGGCGCAGTCAAATATGCCGATTTGAGTAAAAACCGCACCAGCGATTATGTGTTCGACTGGGATGCCATGCTTTCGTTTGAAGGCAACACCGCCCCCTACCTGCAATACGCCTACACACGCGTGCAAAGCGTGTTCCGCAAAGCAGGCGAATGGGATGCAACCGCGCCAACCGTTTTGACCGAACCTTTGGAAAAACAACTGGCCGCCGAGCTGTTGAAATTTGAAGACGTACTGCAAAGTGTGGCAGATACTGCGTATCCGCACTACCTCGCCGCCTACCTCTATCAAATTGCCACTCTGTTCAGCCGCTTCTACGAAGCCTGCCCGATTTTGAAATCAGAAGGCGCAACCCGCAACAGCCGCCTGCAACTGGCGAAGCTGACCGGCGACACGCTGAAACAAGGCTTGGAATTGCTGGGTATTGATGTATTGGATGTGATGTAAGTTTTTGAATAAAAACGATGAAAGGCCGTCTGAAACTTTGCGGGTTGCAAGGTTTCAGACGGCCTTTTTTTATGCTTTGAAAAATATTGTGATACCGTTGATTTTGAGCCTAAGCGGTTTTGAATTTGCTCAGGTAATGCGTTTAGACGGCCTTATCTTTATTTCAAATTGCTTGCCAACAACCAAGCCTGTGCTTCGGCAGCATCGCTGAAATATTTGGGATGTTGGTTGGTCAAGAGGCTGGAAAGGCGCGCGCCGAGTTTGATCCAAATGTCGTCGGTAATGACGGCAACGCGGCCGAAGTCGGTTTCGTGTTGGTTGAGGAATTTGATTTGCTCAACCGCCATATCGATGGTGAAGTCTTTCAGCATGGACAAGTCCAACAGGATGTCGGGCAGATGGACTTTTTGTTTCGCGGCCAACAAGGCTTCTTCCAATTGGCGGAAATCGTCCAAAGTGAACTCGTTGTACAGCGCTACGTTTAAGCCGTAAGATTGTTCGCGGATGGAAATCATGGTGTTCTCCTTGTTAAATTATTGCTTCATCAGAAATTTTTTGATTGAGGCCGGAGTAAAACTGCTGAACACGCCGCCTGCAACAATGATAACCATGCCGACAGCTTCCTGCCAAGTGATTTTATCGCCGAAAAGCAATACGCCGGATAGGGCGGAGAAAACGACGGTCAGGTAGGAAAGCGAGGCAACGGTAAATTTCTTGCCGACCTTATAGGCGCGGGTCATGGCCAATTGTGCAATCATGGCGGAGATGCCGTTGCCGGCCAGATAGGGCAGGGAAGAGATGGTCAGCGGATGCCAGCCTGTGATGGTGCTCCAGACTGCGCCCATAATCAGGCCGGTAAGCGAGAGGTAAAACACCACGCGCCAGCCCGGCTCGCCCAAAAGAGAGAGTTCGCGCACCTGCAAATACGCCCAGCCCGACATGGCGCCACCTGCCAAACTGACCAGCGCGGCAAATTCTTGTCCGCCTTGAAAAGATGGGTTGAGCAAGAGGATAACGCCGATAAAGCCCATAACCAAAATGGCTTGGGTATAAAGCGTAATTCTTTCTTTTAAAATGAAAAATGAAAAGATGGCCAGCCAGATGGAGGACGTGTAGTTGAGCGTGACGCCTGTTGCCAGCGGCAGGTGCATGACGGAATAAAACGTGCACATCATGGCAAGCGTGCCGATGACGCTGCGGTTGAGATGGGTTTTCCAATGCGGCGTGGAAAACGTGTTGCCTTGCGCTTTGGCCATGATGCCTAAGAACAGGGTGGAGACCAGCATGCGCCAAAAGACCAGCTCGCCGCTGGAAAAGCCGAATTGCGTTGAGGCGGCTTTGATGGAGAGGTTCATGACGGTAAAGCCGAGCGCGGCAATAACCATCCATGCCGAGCCGAGCGGATCTTTTCTGACGGTTTCCATTTGATGGGTATATAAAGCGATTTTATTAATAAGAAAATATTATACAGATCAATCAGGCCGTCTGAAAAATATCGTTGGGTTTCAGACGGCCTTTAGATTAAGAAATGAGAATTATTATTGAACAATATAGTGGTTTTTTGTAGAATGAAAGCCCTATTTTCAAGAAAGGCTTGTCATGAAAGTTGCCAATATTTCTGCCGTATTGCTGTCTGCTTTGTTTTCCGTTGCTGTTTCTGCCGCGCCTTTGGGAGAGGTTTCTTCAGAAAACGGTAAGATTTTCAGCGGCGAAAATTACATGGTCGTTAAGAAAGACATGAAGAAAGGGGAGCAGATTAAGCCGCACGATCATCCGGGTTTTAAAACGTTGATTTTTGCCGTTGGAAAAGGAAGCTTTGACGTAACCTTGAATCAGAAGGAAAAACATACGGTTGGCGCAGGCTCGGTGCTGCGATTTGGCGGAGATGTCGTGATTGAGGCCGTTGCAACTGAAGATGCGAATGTGGCAATTACGTTGATTAAGTAAGCCGATAGATGATAAAAGGCCGTCTGAAGATGATGTTTCAGACGGCCTTGTTTATTCAGTCAACCATTGCCATTAAGCGCAAATCAAATAGATGAAGCCGGAGCCGAAGATATCTGCCAAGGCGTGAATCAGGAAAAACGGCAGCAGGTTTTTGACTTTGTATTTATAGAAGAAGTAGTACATCAAGCCGAAAACAACGCCGATAACGGTCGCCCAAAGCATGCCTTGATAAGTATGGAAGGAGATGCGCACCAAGGTCGAATAGGCCAATGCCTGCCATTTGTATTTGTCTTCCACGCAGGTCAAGAGGCCGAGGAAACAGAATTCCTCATAAAAGCCGTTTAAAAGGCCGTAGAGGATGGCCATCGGCGCAAGGGCGGCGAATTTGTCAAAAATGGATAATGGTTTGATGTATTGGAAGATTTCAGTGGTGAAGTAATTGTAGCCGCCGCTTAACGAAGTTACCGCATCGGCGGTCAGACCCATCAGGATAAAAATCACAGGCGTCCAAAACAACACGCCTAAGTTAAAACGAATCGGCAATTGTTTGAAGTCGAAACGGCGGATAACGAGGTAAATCAGAGCAATAGCAAGCAGCGTCAACTGCAGGCTCATGTTTTCAGAATAAGCCACGCCGGTTACCGCAGTATCGCGCGCCTCTTCGGCAACCGCGGCTGTTTCCACTTGCGGCATCAGGCTGGCGATATAAAGTTGGGTAGAACGGTAGGCAAATTGACCGAACAGGATAGCGGTCACAATCAGCATGTCAAACCAGCGCAAATGGCGCAAAGGCTCTTTAGGGCGGATAGCGGCGAGTATGCTCATATTCTCCTCTTTGCTCTAATAAATAACGGTGCGCAATAGTTACATAAACATACAAAAATCGTCAACGATTATCACAATAAAACATGAATTAAAAATCAGACCGTTTCAGACGGCCTGAAGCGCTTCTAAAAATGCCATATTTTTCGAAGGGTTTATCTTCAAAAATATGGCATAATCACTTTATTGCAAACCAAGGAATCTTATCGTGAGTATTTCTCTGTCCCAATATCTGCTCTACCTGCAATACATGTTGGCAGGTATCGCCATGACCGTTGTTTTTGCTGCCGTATATCTGCGGATTACACCCGTTGAAGAATTGCGCCTGATTAAAAACGGCAACCTTGCCTGCGCCTTGTCATTTGGCGGCGCGTTGGTCGGTTTTTGTCTGACGCTTGCCTCAAGCATTGCACACAGCGTCAGCTTCATCGATTTTATCCTGTGGGCCCTTGCCGCAGCCGTAATTCAGATTTTTGTCTATTTCGCTGCGACAATGATGATTAAAGGCGCTACCGCAGAACTCATCGGTAACAATGTTGCCGTCGGCGCGTTGTTTGGTGCAGTGTCCATCTCGATCGGCATTTTGAATGCGGCTTGCTTGACTTGATTTTGATGGTCGGTTGGATAGCAAAAGATGTGCTGTTCCTGACTCCTACCTAGAAAAATTATCGGTAGATTTTTTTGACTGATAAGGTCTTATGTCTGATGGTATTGGCGTTATAGTGAAATTCTGAAAGCATCAAAAAATTCAGACGGCCTGTTATATACAAGGCCGTCTGAAATGTTTTAACTACTTAAGTTTGCTAAATTAGAACGAGTATTGCAATCTTATGCCTGTTTCACGGGTGCGGTTTTTAGGTTCGATCGCGCCCAATTGAATGAAGCCATAGTCTTCTGTAACGGTGAAGTTTGAATCTTTGACTTTCCAGCCGCGATAGAACGGGGTCAGACTGATTTTAGAACCGTTAGAGAATTTTTTAGATACAGGTACTTCAACCTCAATACCTTGTCCACCGCCTTGTTTCATTCTGGTTTCTTCTCGATCTGGCTCGTAAGAATACTGGCGGCCCTTAACGGCACGATTGTAGGCAATACGAGGAGCAATCTCAAAGTTTGCTGGAAGTGCGATATTTACACCGGCATTGATTTGCGCATATGTGGTTCGGTTTTTGCGGTCATAATCATCAGGATCGACACGTCGGCTCAAATCTCTCAGAACACGGTGTCCCAAGCCTGCACCGGCAGTCAGGCTAAAGCGATCGTTAATTGGATGTGTATATTCATATAAGGCACGGATATCGTATGCGCGGCGAGGTGCATTTTTGAGTGTGGCAGAACCATAACCTGTGGATTCACCAAATCCATTTTGGAAGCTTCCTGTGTAATCTGATTTACCACGGGAATAACGGCCTTCCAATTTTGCCGCATGGCGATCGTTGAAACGGTATTTAACCCCCGCATTAATAGACCACAGGTTGCCTTTTTGTTGCATTATTCGACTACCATCTTGTTCATATTCGCGATAGGTTTCGTTGTAATATTCGCTGCCAACGGTAAATTCAACAGGGCGGGCAGCCTGTGCGCCTACTGCAGCAGACAGTGCTAACACAGCAAGACAGAAATGAGCAGAATTTTTCATGTAAATTCCTTTTAGTTTGGGAAAATCAGTGTGATAATTTAATGTTATTGCATGGCAAAGTTTATAATATTTAATGAACATTAACAATGCTGATGGGGTAATATATTTACTTTTATTATATTCTTTAATGATTTATCGCAAATATTTGTCTTTTTTATGAGACAGTATGGATAAAAAACCTGGAAATAGTGTAAAACTGAGTCGGTAAGAGGTTTAATTTCGAAGTTTTCAAAAGTTAATATCTATATAGTTATTATTTAGTTTGCGATAAAAGTATATGCAGCCACCCACTCTATTCCCATGCATAAAGACATTTTGAATGTTAATATCGTATGACATTCTATTTATATAAAATAAGCGATATAACCGACTAGGCAAATTGACCTGACTGCCCATAAGTTATCCTTTCTTCTTCAAATAAGGAACTGCGATGTTCAACTTTATCAAGAAACAGTTTATCGACGTCATTCAATGGCCGAATCCCGATGACAGCCTGCTGATGTGGCGTTTTCCGATTGCCGATGAGGAGATCCAAAACGGTGCAAGCCTGACTGTGCGTGAGGCGCAGATGGCGATGTTTGTCGATGAAGGCGTAACCGCGGACGTGTTCGGTCCGGGGCGTTACACGCTCAATACGCAAACTCTGCCAGTGCTGACCAACTTGAAAAACTGGGACAAGCTTTTTGAGTCTCCGTTTAAATCGGATGTTTACTTTTTCAATACCAAACAACAGCTCGCACGAAAATGGGGTACGTCTCAACCAGTTACCGTGCGCGATGCTGAGTTTGGCGCGGTGCAACTGCGTTCGTTCGGTATGTATTCTTACCGCATCAGCGATCCGGCAAAATTCTTTAAAGAAGTCAGTGGTGTGGCGGCGCAATACAGCGGCGTAGACTTGGAAAACCAACTGCGCAATATCGCAGTCACCCAGTTGGCGGCCGCGTTCGGCAGCTCCGGTATCCCATTCTTGGATATGGCGGCGAACCAAGTTT